>CAZXLU010000007.1:0-32117 GCA_964641875.1 Candidatus Woesearchaeota archaeon
TTAAAGTTATAAAGAATATTACTATTTATTGAGTTCCACTTTCGGAAGTACTGTAATTTCGCCCATTTCAATGGTTGCAATACAGTACACTATATATCCATGGAAAATTATAAATTTTTACCGATTAATTATTTAAGTTCCTTTTTATCTGTTACTTTGCCTTCTTCATCTATGGAATAGATTATTGGCAAACCTGTTGGTATTTCAAAGTTTAAAACCTGCTCCTTTGTCATATTTTCTAGATACATAGCTATGGATCTTAAGCTGTTGCCATGTGCAACGACAAGAACGTTTCTTCTTTCTTTTAAATCTGTCATTATACAATTTACAAAAAAAGGTATTGTCCTTTTCTGCGTATCCTCTAAGCTTTCCCCGTTAGGAGGCTTAACATCATAACTTCTTCTCCAGATATGTACTTGTTCTTCTCCGTATTTCCTTGCTGTATCTTCCTTGTTTAATCCTTGTAGATCTCCGTACATTCTTTCATTCAAAGCCGAATCCTTTATTATCGGGATATCGCCAAGGTATTTTAAAACTATGCCCAAAGTATCTATGGCCCTTGAAAGTATGCTTGTGTAAGCTACATCAAATTTTATTCCAGACTTGCTTATTTTTTTGCCAGCATCTTCCGCTTGCTCTACTCCTTTTTGTGAAAGAGGGACGTCTACCCAGCCAGTAAATCTATTCTCCTCATTCCAAAGCGATTCTCCGTGTCTAAGTATGCAAAGTTCTGACATCTTTATTTTATGTAGTTTATATAATAAATTATTATCTGAAATTTCTCTTGACTATCTCTCTATATGGGTTCACCAATAAAAAAGGGCTGTCTATCCTTTCCCTTTCAGAAATAAGTTCCTTTGAGATTCTGCTCCCATCGTCTGTTAATATTATTATCTCATTTATCTCATCTTTTCTTACTTCTTTGTATTCTGAGCTTCTTTCGTACAGCTTTCTTTTTAAATAAACTTGCGGAGGCCTGCCTCCCAGATATAGATACTCTTCCAGCCAATTATTCCAATGGTCAGCGAAATCTTCTTTTTTGTTTTTCAGTCTAACTTGCCTATGTGCTTCTTCATGTATCACAACATCCTTTATACTTTCTATGTCGTTAGAGCAAAGCATATCATAGAAAAACAATTTATCTATTGCTATTTCATCGGCTAAAAAATTATATTTTCCAGAGAAGTTATCATATGCAAATACCAATTTGTACTTTTCCTTCAAAAATGCGTTTCTGCCCGCAAATTTTTGATTAAGATCCGTCAAAATAGAATCTAATACCGTTCTCTGTTTCTTTGAATCAAAGAATTCCTCATTTATTAGATCGTCTATCATATAAATCATAGAACCTGATTAATTAATAAATCTTTTTTTAATCATCCTGCCTTTAATTACTTTGAGTATTAAGAGCAAAACTATGAATATAACCAAAGCAGCGGAAACCGAGTACATTATTGAATTTACTCCGCACTTCAAATAAAAAGAACCAGTTAATGTGGTACTTGAACTAGTCGAACCGGATAGATTTGTAGCGTACATAATGCATGAATTGTAATTTGAAAATATTACAAAATATATAGGTATTGCAAGCGCAATTCCTATTAAAGTGATAAAAAGTTTTGTTCTATCTTTTTTTATCTTTGTTCCCTGTATGTTTATTTCTACACCTTCTTTCTTTAATTCTTCCTTGTATTTATCAACTAGACTCATTATATTTGAATATGTTTCATTATAAAAATAGATTGTATCTTTTTAACATTCGGTATATTTTGCAGCTTTTCATGTACAAAATTAATTATATTTTCTTTTATACCGTTAACTAAAAAGACAAAATCCCAGTCTCCGCTTACTTCATAAACCTCAGATATTATGCTTTCTCCCATCAATTCGTTGAAAAACTTTTCAAAATCGCTCGTATGTACGCTATTCAATGAGACTAGAATAAAGGCCTTTTCATAATTGCCCTTCAATTCCTTATAGTTTACCTCGACCTTAACACCCTTTATAAAACCGTTTTTCTTCAGCTTACTATAATGATAATAAACCGTTGATGAAGGCACATTTAACTTTTTGGCTATCTCCTTTATGCTGTTGCCGGAGCGAAGCAAATCCAAAAACTGCATGTCTCTTTCTTTTAGTTTCATAGCCTTAAAATAATACTTATGGTAATACGTTATTTAAAAAGCTTTTGCTATCCTACTATCCTGGTAGAATAAAAGTTGGCAACAACATTTTTCAAAGTGGTATTCGGAAGAAACATCTCTCTTCCATAAAAAGTTTCTAGGGCTTTTGGAGAAAGATAAAATGCGGTAGTGTTTTCATACAAAAAAATTGAACCATTTAAGAACACGCTATTATTCAACCTAATCGATTTTATATATGTGGAATTTTCCCCATTATACAAGATTGTTGAATTTATTTCTATAAGTGTAGAATTTCCAGGAAATGCCGCAAACGTTCCAAAGCCCAAATTTATCTTTTTGTTTACTGTCTTATTCAATATTGGAATAGATATATTAGAGTATATAGAACAGATTGCAAACGCCCTCGTATTAGAGCTTGCTATATCACAGTCTTGCAACGACGCACTTAGATTCCTTGCTGTAAAATTGTACGGGAAGAAAGTTATGTCTGGTAATTTTGAGATGTTACCCATATCTATTAATATATAGTAGCCAGAAGGTAGCTTAGAATTGTTAAAAAGTACAGAGTAATAGAGACTGTTGTTCTCCACAGCTTTATTATTATTTATAGCTAGATCCTTTGCCGCAGTATAGTATTGTGATGGCACTAAAATAGTTGAATTCGATTTAACGGCATTGAAGTATTCTAAAGCATATTGAACTGATTCTGGGATGGAATTCGTAGTTATTGCATTCTGCTTATGCGAACTTATAAAAAATAATGCAATAGCTAATATAATTATAACTGCAATTAAAACCCATAAAATATAGATAGGTATCCTTAGAACCGCCATAATTACTGCTCGTTATTTTGCTCTTCCTTTATATCTTCTTTATCTTCACTTGAGTTTACTTCATTTTCTTCTGTATAATTATCTGCAGTTTCGTCAATTTCATTAGGTTCTTCAGTCGCAAATATTGTGAATTTTCTCTTTACACGTTTAGTTGGGGCCTTCCTTACAAATTTTGCCATCCCTTTGTATAACCTTCTTCCGTGTATTTTCTTCGCGCAGTCCGGACAGTAATAGGCCTTTATCCCATCTCTAAAAAGATACACTGCCCTGTCTCTTCTGGTTATTTGGCCGCAAGAGGCGCACCTAATGTTGCTTGTTCTTCCCCTTCTTATATTCTTTCCCATTCTCTTTATTATTATTAGGGATTATATATAAGTTTGCTATTCCTATTTTACTGAAGGGGTTGTCTTCATCCTTATAATCCTTTTGATAGTCGTTCTTTTGATCTGGCCTTTTGTACATGTACAAGAAAAAAGCAAGCATTGCAGTTAATATGACACCACCAACTATTGTCACTACTAAACCGGCAGATGAAACTGCAGAATTGTTTAAAAAGGAAGAGAGTATTTTAGTTCCGAATACCTTGCCGTAATTTATAACATTTATCGAAAATACTGCTATAAAAAACAAGAAAAATATTATTTCTCTCCTCGACTTATTTGTAAAGTAGTATACAAGTGACACTGCAGTTATAGCTCCAGCAATCAAATAAGTAAAGTAATTTGTCAGGATACCTAAATTATTCATGGATAAAATAAAGATAATTATACCTACAATTGTTGAAATCGGTGATAAAACTTTTAAATTTTGTATGCTGTAAAAAGGGAAGGCCATACCGAAAGCTATCAGCAGAACGCCTATTATAAAAACTATTGAATAATAGTTTGAAAGGAAGGAATAAAGCGAAAAGGAGGTCAGAGAATTGTTTACGCCTATACCTGTTATTATTGAGATAAATACGACTAAAAGAATCAAAATTATTATAGAAGTTATAATTCCATATACTCTAGCAAGTGACACTTGATCTATTTTAGAGTCTTTCCATATATACTCAGAAAATACAAGAAATACATTTCTACCTATGAAAAGAAGGGTAGCTAAGAGTATTGGGAAAACATACAGAGAATCTATAGCGGGCATAATTGTTGGGTATAACACTTCTGTGTTAACTATAAAGAAAACGGCGAATGTTCCAACAATGCCCCATATCGGGCCGAGATATTTCATTATCTTGGGCAAACCTTTCTTATCATAAATTAAAGAAAGAACAGAAACTGTCTCGGCTAAAAGAAATGTAAATAAAACTGCAAGAATACCGTAGTTTATTAATATGTATATATTCATTTTTTGACCCCCAATTCAGATTTTAAATCCCTTTTTGAAAGTGTTTTTCTGACAAAGTATATAGTAAAAGGCAAAACAAGAATGTAAAATATTATCATTGCTATCCCAACAGGAATAACTGTTGAAGATGTATTGGCAGACTGTGCAATTGTCATTACATTATATATTATCCAAGGTGCTCTGCCAACTTCAGCAGTAACCCACCCGTCTTCTAAAAGGAACGCGGCTAAAACGCCAATAACAATGAGAACCTTGAGAACTAATGGATTATCAAATGGATCTGAAAATATCTTATTTGAAAGAATTCTTCTCATAGTCTTCCCTGTAAATCTCTGTTTTATATTCCCGATATTCAAAATCCATATTATAAGAAATATTATCATGATTATGCCTATAAGCACCCCCAGGCCCACCATTACATCAAATGTATTATGGACTACAGTAACTGGTGGCCAGGTATTGGGGGGGTAAGCAGAAAGCGAATCATTTGCAGCTATGACCCCATTAAAATTATAAGTCGCTAGAAAGCTCATTAGCCCTGGAATTTTAATTGCGTCTACTGTTTTATTGTTTACAAGGAAACCGCCCAATACTTCAGAAACATGTGGTCCTGAGTTAAAGTTCATTTCCAAAGCAGCGAATTTTTCTGGCTGGTAAACCATTAAATTGCTTATAGACTGTATTCCGATTATAACCGTTAATATTATAGAGATTATAACGATAGCAGCAGCTATTTTTGCCGCTTTTTTATAGAAATCTCTTTCTATACCCTTAGTCTTTAAAAGCTTGTATGCGAAGTAAGCCAAAAAGAACGCAGATCCCGCAAATATTGTAGAACCGACGACATGGCCTATTTCTAACCATGTTGTGGGAGTATTAAGAACTGCTAAAGGATTTACATCAATTATTTTCCCCGTGCTTAAATAATAAGGTATGTTAAAACCCTTTGGGGTATTCATAAACGCATTTATCATTGTTATAAACACGCCGGACATAACTGCACCTATGGAGATAAAGACTGAAAGAACCCAATGTCTCATCCTATTTTTGAACTTATTCCAAAAATATATATAAACTCCCAAGAAAACAGCTTCCGTAAAGAATGCGAAGACTTCCATATACAGCGGCAGAATACCTACCTGACCCAGAACTGAAATGAATTTAGGCCAAAGTACAAAAAGTTCTACAGCTACTACTACACCGCTGGCTGTTCCAACGGCAAAGAATATTATAAGAGCATTTGCAAGTCTTTTTGCCATTACGTCGTAAATCTTGCTCTTATGTTTTATTGAGATGTATTCCGCGATGCTCATAATTATTGGAAGAGTCATTCCCACGGTAACCAGTAAGATATGTACTGCTAATGAGTAACCCATTAACCCTGAATCAAAAATGACCAAATTAACCATTATTTTATTAAGATTTTAAGTTATTTATTCTTTTTTTAAATTTTTATAGAGCCTTTTGGATAAAGTACTTTTTTATTTCTCTTAACGAGTTTTCTCAAAGCTATTTCAGATGATTTAGAAAGATGGACTGGAATGAGTTTTTTGGCGTGGCTTTCTTCAAAGACTTTTAAAGTCGAACTAAAGGTTGAATGCTTCCAAAAATCCGCTTCTCTTTTTTTATCGTCTGTATATGTCATCTCATGAAGCAGCAAATCCACATCTTCTGCTCCCTTAACGACGTTTTTACTGTATGCAGTATCCCCGCTATAAAAAATGCTTTTTCCTTTGTACTCAAGTCTATATCCATTATCTGGTACAAAATGTTTGGCCCTGAAAGGCTGTATGAACTCGTACTTTGCATCTTCAATAAATTCAAATTCAGCATTAAATGATGGAGGAGTTCTAAGAAGTTTTAAAAGGCTTTCCATGCTCGATTTTATCCCCTTTGGGCCCAGGACAATAAGTTTTTTGTCTGCTTTGTATATTGACCTGTACCAAAAAAGTTCCGGTAAACCTGCAAAGTGATCCAAATGCATGTGTGTTACTGCTACTATTTCTATCTTTCTTGGGTCTACACTAAAATCTAAAAGAGATTCTATTGTATGCGGCCCGAAATCAAAAACTATCTTATCATCAACAATGAAAGAAATATTCCTCTCTCCCTTTACTAAATTTGAACTCCATTTACCTAGAAATTTGATCTTCATTCTGTAAGTTCTTCCAGACTCTTGTCCCTTGTCTCTGGAGCCAAAAGTATTGTTGAAAGTAGACCTATGATTGCGAATATGAAGAAGAATAACAATCCATAGCCTAGACCTGCTGCGGCAACTATCTCTGGGAATCCAACTAATCCAAGTATGGCACCTATTCTACTCACAGAAGTTCCCCATCCTTGTCCTGTAGCTCTGATATTTGTTGGGAATAACTCTTGAGGATAAACAAAGTCCGTTCCACCAGGCCCCCAAGTTTGAGTTAGCTCAAACAGTATATACATTGAAACTATTACTCCTCCAAGTACACCTGCAGTAAACGCAGATTTTGGAGTTGTTATTGCAATTAAAGAAAGAACAATAAGTGCTACTGACATTCCTGAAAAACCTAATATCGTTATGGCCTTCCTGCCCCATCTGTCTATTGTAGCTATGGCCAAAAAGCTTCCAATAACGGCGATAGTTGCAAATATTGCGGATCCAAGAATTGCCATTCTATGAGCTAATCCAAATAATTCAAGTATCGTTGGAGTAAACAATCCTATTCCGTAAAATGCAACATCATAAGAAAACCAGAATAATGCCACAAAGATAGTGGCCTTAATGTATTTTTTGCTGAATAACGTGAAAATTGATACGTTCTTTTTCTGCGTTTTTAACACATCTGACTTACCAGATATCTCTTTCTCTACGGCTCTGGCTTTTTCTGGCTGCCCGCTCATAGCAAGCCATCTCGCAGATTCTGGTACAGTACGTCTAAGAAACAGTACTATAGCTGCGGGGATTATACCTATTGCAAACATTATCCTCCATGAATTTATTCCTAGTGGTAGCAAAAGAAAGCCAATAACGAATGCTATTGCTGACCCTATCCACCATGCAGAAACATTTACAGCTAAAAGTTTACCTCTGGAGCGTTTTGGAGAGAATTCAGATATTATCGTTGTGCTTATTGCATAATCTGCTCCTATCGCCAATCCAAGTATGACTCTAAAACTAAAAAGATACCAATAACTGGTTGCTAATGCAATCGCAGCAGTAAATATGATAAATATTACCATATCCCACATATACATTAATTTTCTACCACGTTTATCTGTTATATAACCAAATACTATCGCTCCAACAAGCATTCCTATTGTCGTTGAAGCTGCCATCAAACCTTTTCCTAAAGGAGTTGTTGCGTAACTGAAAGCAGAAATTGCTGTTATTATAGTAAGGGCTACGCCGATTATAGAGATGTCATAACCGTCGAGAAAAACGCCTGCTGCAGAAAGAGCTGTTATTTTATAATGAATACCTTTTGTTTGTACGTTATCTAAAGCAGAATAGGAAACCGGTTTAGTGGCTTTCCGAGCTTTTAACATATGTATTTGAGTATATAGCCATATTTAAGCTTTTTGTTTTATATTTTTATAATAAATTACAGGGGATAAAAGCTAAGAAAGACATAAAAATAAGACTTACCATATTATTAGATGGAGCTTCAGAATGACTTAACAAAAAACATAGTCGAATTAAGAGAATCTATAAAGATTTTTGACCAAAGAATCTCGCAGCTAAAAGACACAATAAAAATGATAGATAACAATAATTTGGAAAAGTACAAAGAAATAAAAATTGCAATACAGGAGATAAATAATGAAATTTCAAGTGATAAGACAAAAATATTTGAATTGGAGGATGCAATAAACAGGCTTGAAAGACAGGCAGAAAATTTTGCTAAAGTACAAGACATAAAGGTCATCGAAAAATACCTTAGTTTCGTTGACCCTTCAAGGTTTTTAAATAAAGAAGACGTTATTAAAATTGTAAACGACTACATGAATAACAGGAAGTGGACTTGATTATGAACTTGATGAATGCATTTAAGAAAAAAGATGAAGATTTGCCTGACGTAAGCGGTATGCTTGCAAACGGGATGAGTCAACAAGATATAATAGATAGCTTAAGACAACAAGGTTATGATAGCACTACAATTAAAAATGCATTGGTAAGTGCCTTGAAAAATCCTGCAAGTAAAAATACTACACAGCAATCTGAACAGCAGCCAACGCAACAAAGTATAGAAAGAATCCAACCGATTACACAGATTCCACATACAAGCACCCAAGATATGCCTGGTAGCCAATCTAGCTTTAATAATTCAAACATAGAAAATATACAACAAATTCTTGAACAGATAATAGATGAAAAATGGAAATCTTCAGCAACAGAGCTTAATTCTCTCCGCTCTAGTTTGAATATAAATTCAAATGCTATCGAAAATATAAAAGACCAGATAGAAAGGTTAAACCAAAGGATAGATAGTATACAAAATACTATGGTTGGTAAAACTGAAGAATACAACAAAACAATATCTGATGTAAATGTAGAATTACAGGCATTTGAAAAGGTCATAGACAGGTTAATACCCGCAATAAGCGACAGCATAAAAGAACTTAGAGATTTAATCGATGACCTAAAAAACAATAAGAATACATAAAATTAATAGAAAAGCCATCTTTCTAAAATTTAACATTTAAATACTAATTGTATTCTTTGAAAAGTATGGAAAAATTGAAAAATTTAAAATATTTTAAAGACCTAGACGACCTTTTAGAACGAGATTATATAAATGGAAATTTAGATTTAAGCAAAAGCGTACTCGAAAAAAGTGCTAGCTTATTGATTAAATACTCAAAAACAATACAAAACAGGCCTTTCAGAGATTCTTTTCTTCTTTACAATGAAGACTTGGAAAAGAATATTAACGGTATTAACAAGTTCCTTGATGGATTAAAAGGAAATTCTTTACAGTACCTAAATGTATTAGTCGGAAGAGACCTTTACAGGTTTGACTCAAAAGAATATGAAGTATCCGTAATTGCAGACGAACTAAAAGACGAAAAAATAAGCTACTTCTGGAAGCACAGGTCATTGAAGGATAAGGAAATAGATCTTATTGAAAATCAAAAAAACGAAGATGATGAATTAAAAAAAGAAAGGTTAAGCCAGGCTTTAGAGCTGCGTAAGATGGCCGATTCCCATTACTTGGCCTATAAAATAAAGAAGAACTCGAAAATTTTCCAGGATGAAAATTCTGGCCAAATTTTATTCTATTTGATTAGAAATAACGCTAAGAATCTAAATTTCCTCCAAATGAACAAGAAAGAACTTTCTAATTTATATAAAGCTCTTAATGGAAAAAGGCTCTTTATAATCGATAAAAATGATGTATACTCAATTGAATACAAAAATCAAAATGCATACCTGCTTAAACACAAAAATAAAGATGACGCGGACAGCCTGATACTCGGCTTAATAGACAGTAAATATGGAGATGGTATGTATGGATAAAAATTTAGACGATATAGTAGATGAAATTGATGAAAGCACATATGACTATGAAATTTCTCAGATATTTGAACTTTCTGCAAGAATAAAAAGTAAGTCTAAATTAATAAAACAGAATCCCGGAATAAACGAATACTATATATGCATGGCAGATAAAAGCATAATAAAAGATATAAAATCTTTGGGTAACCTGTCATTAGATGTACTTTATGCAGCACTCAAGAAGCCATTAGTCTTATTATACAATAATGATGTTTTTTATCTAAAACAAAAATTTGACGGACTTGATGTAAGTTATTCTATTGACAATGTTAAAGTTGAAAAAAACAGGTTAGAAAGTCTAAAGAATTTATATAACAACGGAAAAACGCCTGATATAAAATACGATGAAAAGTTCTCTACTATGTATAAGATTTCATCTGAAATAAAAAATAAAGGCTTCAATATTTATTTTGAAGATAAAGGATTCTCTTTTTATATTACTGAAATGGATGATCTCGGGAGCAATAGTAAAAAGATATTAAATTATATTGCAAATTTAAATAAAACTGACCTTCAAAGACTATCTAACATAACAAAACTTTTCTCAATAATTGACACGAAAAAACGAAAAAGATATGCGATAATAAATTATAAAGAAGGAAACGTTGAGAAGCTTAAATTCAGTGGAGATTCTGATAATGAAGAAGAATATATGGGCCTTTGCAAAATACTTGAAATCGCAAAGAGTAAGGGAGAAAAATTTTTAACGATAAGCAGCGAAAACGATGAAAGTTACAAACCAGAACACGACGCCCCAAGTGATATGTACCGCTGATTAAGGTACTAGCCTATCTGGTGTTCTAGGTAGCAATGTTGCTTCTGCAACATTTTCTAAATTTAGCATCTGTTTAACTATTCTCTCAAGGCCTGTTCCTGACCCGCCATGTGGGGGAACGCCATACCTAAAGAAATCTGTGTAAAATTTGAACTTTTCCGGATCTAAGTTCTTTTCTTTTAGCTGTTCTACTAAAACATCATATCTGTGTTCTCTTTGTGCAAGAGTAGTTATCTCTAGCCCTTTGTATATCAAATCAGCTCTGTTTGTTACATTTTTATCGCTCTCCTTTCGCATATGGTAAAATTGAGCGATTGACCAGGGAAATTCTGTAAGGAAGAAAAAATCATTCCCATATTTCTCTTTTACGTATTGTCCGAGTATTCTTTCTCCCTCCGGATCTATGTCTCCATCTTCCTTCAATTTGCTACCGTATTTTTGCAAGATCTCTCCAGCTTCTTTTATTGTTACTCTTGGAAAAGGTATTTTTGGTATTTGAAGGTCTACTCTGTAAAGTTCCAAATCATTTTTATTCCTCTTTATTACTTCCTCATATATTCTAACCATTAAATTCTCCATAACAGACATAACATCTTCATACGAATTTATGAAACTCATTTCCAGATCTACACTTGTATACTCCGTCAAATGTCTAGATGTGTGATGTGGTTCTGCTCTAAAAACGGGCCCAATCTCAAAAACTCTCTCAAAGCCCGCTGCCATCATCATCTGCTTATAGAACTGCGGTGACTGGGCAAGAAAAGCCGTTTTGTCAAAGTAAACAACCTCGAAAACATTTGCCCCCCCTTCTGTTGCCTGTGATATTATCTTAGATGAGTGTATTTGATAAAACCCATTGTCTTCAAAAAATTTAACTATTGCATTGCTAACTGTGCTCTGTATCTTGAATATTGCTGCAACTTTTGGTTTTCGAAGACTTAAGAATCTAAAATCTAACTCCTTATCTAAAGAGGATTTTACCTTATCACTTAAATTCAAAGGGACTGGCTGCTCTGCCGTTGTTACAACCTTTAAACTCTCTGGAATCACTTCATAGCCATTTACCGCTTTATTATTCTCCTTCTTTTCTCCGGTGACTTCTATAACCGATTCTACTTTTATAATTGGTATCTTTTCAAATATCTCTTGGTTTGAATCCTTTGAAACGGTTACTTGGTATATTCCTTTTATGTCTCTTACACTTATAAATGCCAAACCCCCTAAATTTCTTATATTTTCAACCCAACCTATCAATTTAATTTTTCCATTTTCTTCCTTTAGCATAGACTAATAATTTATATTACTATATATTTAAAAGTTAAATTATTGCATTTGTTATCATAATTAATGGAAGAAGACGAACAAAGCGCAATGCTACACACTGGAGAGCACATATTCGCAAGAGCGCTACAGGAACAAGATTTAAATATACATGTAAGAAAAGCAGACACTTTCCGAGAAGATGGAATTGGTAAGATGTATATAAAAGAGATTATACCTTTCGAAAATATAAAAAAAGCAGAAAGAACTGTAAACCAGAAAATCCTTGAAAATTTGGGGGTAAGCGAAGACACCTTCAAAAATATAGAAGAAGCCGTAAAAAACAATCCGAAATTGAGATTCAATGAAGAACGTTTAGGCAACACTGAAAATATAAGGGTTGTTAAAATAGGGGATTATGATTTCTCTGCATGTAAGCACAGACATGTCAAAATGACTTCTGAGATACTTTCTTTTGCTGTTATAAGAGTATCATACCTTGGCAATGAAACTGAAATAGAGTTTATATCGGGAAAGAGTGCAATAGAATTTTCATTAAAAATAAAAAACAATGTGATTGAACAGGCAATGAAAAACCACTTTATTCCAGAAAAGATAGTTGATTTCATTGAAAGTAAAAACTCAAGAATAAATGAATTAGAAAAAGAAGAAAAAGAGATGTTCTCTTTGTTAATAAAAAACTCAGATTCTATTATAGAACTCAAAAATGTAAAATTATCTAAATTTTACGTAGATATCAATGCAATAATAAGAAATGAAACGCATAAGTGCATAGCAATTACTAATGGCCAGCAGTTAATAGTAATGAAAGGCAAGGATTCAAATATGGACCTGATTTCTATAGGTGAGAAACTTAAAGAAAAGGGCTTCTCTGGCAGCATAACAAAGGACGCTATAAACGGAAAAGTCGATCCGGATTTAATAGAAGAATTGAAGAAAACATGGAAGACTTAGACAAAATAGCCAAAGAAATAGAAAAATGCACACTCTGTGAACTGTGTATTAAAAGAACAAAAACTGTACCAGGAGATGGGAACCCACATTCAAAAATCGTAATACTGGGTGAGGCACCCGGTAAAAATGAAGATATACAAGGCAAACCGTTTGTTGGCATGTCTGGCAAGTTTCTAAACAAATATTTGGAGAAGGCTGGTATTGAAAGAAAGGAAGTATTCATAACAAACGCTGTAAAATGCCGACCTCCGAACAATAGGAAACCAAGGCATGAAGAGATAGAAAAATGTAGTCAATACCTTTCCAGACAACTTGAAGTTATAAAACCAAGGATTATACTCGCTCTAGGTACCTCGGCAGCGTCTTCGCTTGGCATAAAATTTAAACACTTAAGCGACATAAAAAGCAAGGTAATAAAAGTAAAAATTAGTGAAAGAGAATTTCAGTGTTTTGTTACTTTCCATCCCTCTTTTCCGATGCGTTTCCCAAAGGCCAGAGAGCCTTTCTTAAATGATATAAAATCCTGTATAAACATCTATAATAATTTATCTACAACACAATAGTAAAGTATTTATATATCTTTTACTCTTAATAGTAACATGAAATCAGCGAAGAATGTTAATAATAATGAGAATCAAAACACTGATACGAGTAAGAGTACTAAAGAAACGTTCAATAGCCCTATGGAAAATCCCCCAAAAAAGCAGACATTAGAGGATTTAATAAAAGACAACGGAGATCTTTACAATTCCATTAGAGGATTAGTAACCGACATAAAGAGATTTGAAAGTAATAAATACGAAAATCTCTCGGAATTTAGCAGAAGTTTTGTAAATAATTACATGAATTATATAGTTAGCTCTCCTCTCAGCGCTGATCCAAAGAGCCTTGCATTTGCAAAGGGGTTAAATCAAATGTTGAACTCACCAGAAAATACAAATAAGAGAAGAGATTACATACAAAAAATAATAGATTACATATCTATACCATTATCTGCAGAATACAATAAAATTGCGCCTTTATTAACTGCCGATCACTACCATAATATGGCTACGGGATCAATGAATGACCCTATGATAATGTTGAATCCTTTTATACAAAACATGAAAAATGAGCTATCAAAGAACGAAGGATTTGATAGAAGTCTAAAGCTAAATCAATTAGGTAAAGATATATTAGAAGACTATAAAAAAGGTGACTTTTCTAAGCTTGGAGAGTACTTTGAAAGGATACCTTACAATAAAGAACCTTTTTTAAAGAGCGGCTTAACAGAACAACAAATACAAGACATGATTAAGAAACAAGACGCTCTTTTCGGAGAGATGTCTAAAAACCTAAAAGATGAAAGCAAAAAACAACTTATGGGGTTATTAGCAATGATAGCTAATTCTGAAAGTTCTAAACAGGTAAAAAACCTTGATAAAAATTACTCAATGAATGCAATAAAGGCTGCAAATCCAGACCCTATCACAGGTTTGTACCTTGCATTGAACGCAGGAAATTACGCAAACCAAGCAGATAAAATGGCAATGGCCTTAGGGCCTCAAATGGATGGTGGCGAGGAAATGGGAGGTTATATATGAAAGTAGTAGGATTTGTTTCAAGTAGCGGATACAATGAAATAAAAGGTAGCGCAGAAAGTGCAGATGGAATAAGCAGGACCTTTAATTATACAGAATGGAATGATAATAGACAATACAATATATCTGCCTTTACTAATTCTCTGCAAAGAGAGATGGGAACTGGTAACATAGCAGATTTAATGGCTTATAATGAAGTTGCAAAAGTACAAGTTGCAGCGGAAATGCCAGGTGCAAAAATAGTAGGAATGGAGGACAAGCTTTCTGAAATAAGGCGGTTAGGTCAATTGGAACAGGCTGCACTTGAACCGAGTAGCATGTTTGGGCCATTTAAACTGCTTAGGTATGATATAGTGAACGCAGGCGCTCTAAAAAAGTATGATGAAAAAGGAAATTTAAAGCTTCAAAAAATGTATAGATTAAAGATAGAATACGGATACAGGCTTATAGATAAAAAACCTGCTTATCATCAAGACATGCATAAATTGGCGCTAGATCTTTTAAATAAATCAATAAACAAGAGAATGCATCTTGGGAATTTGGATAGAAGATGGTTCAACGATAGAATTTACGCTGATGATTTGCAGATGGAAATACTTTCTCCATATAGGTGGGGTGCAAATTACGATTACAGAAAAACTGATTTAAGAAATAATGGGGTCATATACAGAAAAGGTATAGGAACCAAGCTATTAACCGCGATTTTAGGGGTGCCTGGTGGATTAATACTTGGTCCAAGAATAAGTATAGTATCCACAAAACCTATGACTGAAGACAGAGTAAAGAACCTGATGGCTATACTTGATGATGAAAGTATAATAAAGAGGGAGAGAAGCATAGCAGGTTAATATGGAAACTAAACTTGAGAAGCTCATAAGTGAAGGTTCAAGCACCGTATACTTCAGTCTTAATCCTGCCGTTCCAAGTAATGAAATTTGGACAAAGGAGAACAGCTTAGAAAAAGCGATCAGTACAAATAGCCCGGGAGATGCTGTAACTTTGATAGGCATACAAAGAGATGAAAAGGGCCATGAAACATATTTTGTACATGGGGTTTATGAAATAATGCCATTTACTAATAAAATTAAGGATGATAATTATTCAAAAGTTTATAATAGTATGATACCGGGGGTAGCGTATATTAACCCCGCATCGTTGGGTATAAATCCCGATGAATTCTTATCTTCTCCTGACAAAGAAACTGGGCCAGTAAAAAACGGGAGCAAAGAATTTTTGGGGATAATAAACCTCGATTACATTGTAAATACAAATGAGGGAAAAATTAGCGGTTTCTTTAGAAATGGAGCTTATCTGCTTAGAAAGCCTGGAAAGGAAACTAACAAATACGTAGAGCCGGCAATTGACTACAAAGTAATTAAAAATGTGGGGCAGGGCGCAGGCCTTGTTTCATCAAAAATAACAGATAAAATAGCAGACAAATATGGATTTCAAAGACCGAAACCTGGAGATGTTATAGTCGGAATTGGCTACTTTGAAGATCGCAAACTTCAATATAAAAAGCAAGAGCCTATCGCATTCCCACTCGTTGTCTCTGCAGAAGGAGATAAACTACAGGTTCCTGTTGAAGCTATAGACAGCATGTATTTTGAATTATTCCTGGGATTTAACAAAAAAACTGGAAAAAGAATTATAGCTTAAAATTAAAAGCTATGGTTTACAATATATCTAGTGGAAGGACTTGTTTTACCAGACTATAACAATAGCATATGCAACATAATAAATGACTTACTTTCTATTTTTAACATCGAAAATGGCGGTAAAAAACTTGGCATTGACATAAAATACGGTAAGAAAACTTCCTTTGTTTTTCTAGATGGCCTTGGATGGAACTTATACTCAAAATTAAAAACCAATTTTAACAGTCTTAAAATAAGCAGTGTATTCCCATCAAGCACAGATACCGCTACGGTTTCCATTGTTTCCGGCTTAACACCCGGAATGCACGGTGTCGTTGGTTACAAAGCTTTTATAAAAAAGGCCGGAGCTATAGTTAAGCCACTTGAGAACACTTATGCTTCATCGTTTCATTCAGTAAACTTACTTAATAGCGGTAGGATGAAGGATATGTTTAATATAAACACGATTTTTAATACCCTTTCAAAGAAAAAAATAAAAAATCTTGTCATTACCCCTAATTTCACTGCAAATTCATCATTTAGCTCATTAATATTCTCTGGTTCTACCTATGTGGAGGGTTATGACAATATATGGGATGCTTTTCATATGTATAGAAAAGCCATGGACAATAACAATATAAAATTTGTGTATCTGTACATACCTTATATCGACACTATAGAGCACATGTATGGGTATGATAGCATCGAAGCTTATGAAGCAGCAGACTATATAATCAATAAAATTTGGGAAATAAACAAAAATCTAAAAACTAATACAGTTATAAGCGCGGATCATGGGCATAAAGTAGTAGATGAACTCATAGACTTTAGCGGAGATAAAAAGCTAATTAGAAAATTAGAAATACCCCCTTACGGAGATTCTAGAGCACCTTTATTCAGATCAAGATACGATATAAAGTATGAATTAAATAAGTATAAAATGAAAATTTTTGACAAAACAGAAAGAGAATTACTTCTCGGTAAAATAGGGAAGAACGTTGAGGATATCCTGCCAGATTATATTGGAGCTGCAATTGGTTCTACCGGCTTCACATTTAATTATAAATTAAAAAATGGTAATAAAAAAGAAAGATACGGAGAGCCTATATCGAATCATGGCGGCCTTTCTCCAGATGAGATGGAAGTGCCTATATTGACTCTTTAATACTATAATTCATTAAAACTTAATTTGTAATCTTCAATTAACCTATTTTTATCTATAAACGAGGGAGAATCATCTATTGGAGAGTCAAAGCTTCTTGTTTTTGGAAACAATATAAAATCTCTAATGCTCTCTCTACCTTTAAGAAGCGCTACAAACCTGTCTAAACCTATTGCAAATCCTGCATCTTCTGGAGCACCATATCTAAGAGCCTCTATTAAAAACCCAAATGTTTTCAACGCTTCATCTTTAGGTATACCTATTAGATTTAGCACTTTGAGCTGTATTTCTGCATTGTTTATTCTTACAGCTCCGCCGCCGATTTCATTACCATTCAAAACAAGATCAAACTGCCGCCCACGGACTTTTTCTGGTTCACTATCTAGAATCCCAAGATCTTCAGTATAAGGCGCAGTAAAAGGATTGTGAGATGGCTTGAGTTTTTTTGTTATTTTATCAATCTCAAACAATGGGAAGTCGGTAATCCATACGAAAGAAAACCTTTCCTTGAATTTTCCTATTTTATCTCCAATATATTTTCTTACTTTTCCAAGAGCTTGTAAAAGGATATCTTCATCAAGATCCGCACCCATAACTATTATGTCTCCATCTTTAGGATTAAATCTTTCTATTAATTTTTCTTTTGAATTCGAAAGAGAAAGCGCTATACTCTCCGGTATAGATTTAATTTCTCCCTTTTCAACAAAAAGCCATGTTAACCCCTTTAGGCCATTCAATTTAGCGACATCTATAGCAGAGAGCATAAAATCTTTCGTTATTTCGCTTTTCCCATAATCAGCAGAAAAACACATGCCTTTTGCTTTTCCACCTGCCTTTATAATCTTATTTATTATTAGATATTCGGTTTCCTTTAAGTCTTCTGTTAAATCCCGTATTTCGTAATCATACCTTAGATCCGGTTTATCACTCCCGTAGATTTCTATAGCTTGTTTATACTTTAATCTTTTAAAGGGCGTGTCTATCTTTTCATTAATAATTTCATTAAAAATTTTATTTATTAAGTTCTCTACTAATAACATTATATAAGATTCGTCTTTAAAGGAAACTTCAAAATCTAATTGGGTAAATTCTGGTTGTCTATCTTCCCTTTGATCTTCATCTCTAAATGCCCTTGCAACTTGAAAGTATTTATCCAAACCGGCTATCATTATAATTTGCTTATATATTTGTGGGGATTGAGGTAGAGAATAAAATGCCCCTTTCTTTATTCTAGACGGGACCAAAAAAGGCCTCGCTCCTGTTTCATATGTATCTCTTACAAGTGTCGGAGTCTCTAGCTCGAGAAAGTCATTTTCCCAAAAGAATTTCCTTGCTACTTTTGTTACTGCATCCCTAAATTTTATATTCTCAATCATCGTTTTTCTCCTTAAATCTAAATACCGGTACTTTAATCTTATATCCTCAGAAGCCAAGAATTTCTCCTTTTCTTCGATTATCTCAAAAGGCGGCGTTTCCGATATGTTTATAATTTCTATATTTTTTACGTATACTTCAACTTCTCCTGTTGGATTAGATTTATCGACGGTGTCTTTGTCTCTTTCCCTGACTAAACCAACCACTTTTATAACGGATTCTCTCCCCAATTTACTTGCTTCTTTTATTAAATCGCCTTCAAATACTAGCTGTGACATCCCAGTTATGTCAGCTAAATCTATGAAGAATTTGCTTCCGTGGTCTCTTAAGTATCTACACCACCCATTCAAAGTAACTTCTTGACCGATAGTCCTTCTAGATATTCTACCGCAATATGTTTCCATAGCTTTTCTAATTTTCCATATCTTTTATTGCTTTTGTTATTAATTCTCTTGACCTTGCTGCATCTATATGGTAGGAATTTTTTACTTTCCCTATTAAGAAACCTATAAATTTATCGTCTCCCCTTTTTTGAAGATTCTCTTTTTTTATGATCTCTTTTATATAATTTATTATCTCATCAGAGGGTACCTCTTTTTCCACCTCTTTTCCATTTAGTAATGAAACGAACTTCTCCTTATCAATATTATAGATATCATGTTTTAACATTCTTTTAAATTGTTCATCACTATATTCATTATAACCAAATGAAGCAAATTTTTCTATCAATGCTACAGCTTTTGGAAATTCTTCTTTACTAACATTCAGTAAAGTATAAAGATTATGTTTATTGAATAATATTAATTCTCTTATAACGGATTCCCTATAAACGTTGTTCTCTGCCAATTCGTGTGCAATCTCGCTTGCTATAATACATTTCTCTAATTCTATTTTAGATGTATCATAAAAAGCCAAATCTGGTTCGAATATGAAACCGTACTCCTCCTCCGTCTCTTTTTCTCTGGATGCGAAAGTCTCTCTGTTTTGTTCATTGTATGTTCTAGTCTCTGTTTTAACTTCTTCTTTATTTTTTATGCACAAAGATTGCCTTTTGATCTCGTATTCCGCTGCGTTTATCAAATTCCTTATTCCCGTTATATTTTTTACTTCAACCCTGTTCTCTGCAAGTGATATGTTAAGATCTATTTTCATTTCTTGATTTATATCAACACCAACATAATATAGAATGCTCCTTAATTCTTCAACGAAATCCTTTAGTTCATCCAAATTCGATATATCTGGCTCTGTAACTATTTCATTTAATGGAACTCCAGATCTATTAAAATCTATAAGAGAATAATCTTTGCCTCTGACTATCTTAGCCGGATCCTCTTCAATCTGAACTCTCCTTATTCTTATTGATTTTTTATTTTTTATTTTAACTAAACCATCCTTTCCTATCGAACCGTCAAGCTGTGTAATTTGATAGCCTTTAGGCAAATCTGGATAAAAATAAACTTTTCTTACAAACCAAGTGCTTTTAGGGATAGAACATTTTAATGCATGGGCGATGTTTGCCGATATTTCAAATGCTTTCCTATTTAAAACGGGTTTAGAACCGGGTAAACCCGAACAAGTTGGGCATACGTTTGAATTCGGAATATCTTGATTCTCATATGCCAAATCAGAACAGAATAGCTTTGTTCTCGTTGGAAGGGCTACATGAACTTCTAAACCTATCTTCATATCAACTTATTTCCTCCTTAAATTGATAATGAAAATTATCTTCCCATAAAGACAAAAAATCAAGTAGGGAGTAATCATTAAAATGATCTGTTATAATTTGGGCCCCGATTGGCATGCCTTTTTCATAATAATATGGAAAGGCCATGTGTGGGAATCCGCATAAATTTGGGGGTATTGTAAGCATATCCATAGAATAACTTTCAACAGGAGTTATTTCTCTGATTTCATCTATTTTCGGCGTGAATATTGGCATAACTGGGCTTAATATAAACCCGTCTTTAAGAAAGGTTTTCATCCGCTCTATAATCTTATACCTAACATATAATGCCTTTTCATAGTATTTTTGTCTAAAACTTCTGCCCCTTATAAACGTACCTAATATAATTCTCCTTTTTGCTTCCAATCCAAATTCTTTCCTTGCTAATGTAAAGAAATCGTTATAAGAAAGTGAGAAATCTTTCAGCTTATAACCATACTTAAACCCCTGATATTTTGCAAGATTGGTCGATGCTTCTGCCATTGAAATTATATAATACGCTGGAACAGAATACTCAATATCTTTTATTTTAACCTTTTCAATCTTGTACCCCAAGGAAGAAAGTTTGTCCAAAAGGCCTTGAAATCTGTCCATTAAAGTCTGTTGAACATTTTTAAGTAAATTTTCCACAACGTATATTTTATCCTTTTTTAAACGGTTTATTTTCACAGAAACGGAAGTTGTGTCTTTATAATCTGGTCCTGCAGCTATCTCCATTACTTTTCTGATACTGTCTGCATTTTTCCCCATAAAACCGATTTTATCTAAAGAATTTGAATAGTCTATCAGGCCATATCTGGATATGGCCCCATAAGTAGGGGTTAAACCTACAACACCGCAGAAAGCCGCGGGTGTTGAAATAGAGCCTCCTGTAGACTCTGCTATTGAAACGTGATTCTTTATCAAAGCAGTGGCTATTGCACTTCCAGAACTGGAGCCACCGGCTACATATTCTGGATTAAAAGGATTATGTGCTATCTTGTCAGAATTTAATCCAAAACTTCCAAAACCAAATTCATCCATATTTGTTTTTCCCATAATAAAAAACCCATTCTTTTTCAGCCTTTCAACTACTGTTGCATCAAAATTTGGAGTATAACCCTCAAGTAATTTAGAAGAAGCTGTAGCAGGCATATCAGAAACGCATATATTGTCCTTTACACTTATTATAAACCCTTTATTCCATTTTTTGTTTATAAAATTAAATGCATTTAGTTCTTCATTTTTCTTTTCTAAACTACTTAAAAATTTATCATAGCCTGCTTCATCAAGCGATAAAAAATCTTCTTTCATATTTTTGGACCTAATACAAAAAATCTATAAGTATCTGCATTCTTTGTAAATGTGTCGCTTTCTTGTGGTTTTGGTTCATCATCTCTTAATTTTTCCGGGATATCCACAGGGTGAAATGCATATTGGTTCCCAGATTCAAAACTATCGAGCAAATCAAAAAAATTAATTACCTCTGTTACGTCTTTTAATATCTTTTCCCTATCTTTAACTTCCAGGCCTATCCTTGATATTTTTAGAAGTTTATCGAAATCTTCTTTTTCCATCACTATATGTATTTAATAGAGATAATTATAAATATATAATGAAAGTTTTAGACATTAAAATCCATTTTGAAATGCATAAAACATTCAAGAACGAAAAAGCCGCCTTAAAAATAATAAGAGGCTGGGCAGACGAAGTTTTTCCATCAGGGTATACAATTTACTTAACAAAAGGGATATGGAAAGGAAAATCTAGCGATAGCTTTACTATAGAGAGATATGATACTCGACTTAATTTGTTGAGAGATAAAAGTTTCTTAAAAAAAGTAAAAATATTGGCAAATAAACTAAAACAGGAAGAAATAATAGTAAATGCTTTCAAAACTGACTTGGAAACGATAAAAATAAAAAAAGATAATATTTTAACTTAGATTTTCTAATAAATTAATGCAAAAAAAGATAGAAAACCTTCTACTTGTAATAATACTGGTAGCATTCTTATTTTACTTTATAATAAATTATAATATAAACAACGCGATAAGGGATATTAGTAAAATAAACATAACTTTCTTACCTTATATAGCCTTCGCTTGGATTATGTTTACAGCATTAAAATTTATACCTTGGCTACTGGCAATTAAAAAAGTAAAGGTTCGTATGCCTTTAATTAAGAGTTTTTTAATGATGTATTCCTTCTTTGGACTTGGAATGGGGAGTTCTGGCATAGGTCAGCTAATTCCATTAAGAGGGTTGGACAATTTTAAGAAAAACGCAAGATTCTCTTCAGTCGGTATAATGATATTCCTTGGAGCAACCGGCGGAATGGCTGCGATAATATTAGCATTGACCGCATCTATAATATTATCGAAATTTATATTGTATTTACTTTTTATATTCGCAGCCGCATATGTTTTCCTTACAATACTTGGTTTCGAAAGCCCTTATAAGATTTTAAATAATTTCATAAAAAAACATAAACACCTAAACAGTATAAAGTCTATAAAAGAAGCACTAAAATATATAGAAGGGATGAGAAAAAACAGGGATCTTCTTGCACAAAGGTATTTTCTTTTGGGAAGCATTTCCTTTATACCATCAATAATATTTGAAGCCTTATTATTAGGGTTTATTCTTGCATCTTTTAATGTATTTTTACCATTTTGGTCGATTATATTCATATTTACAGTTGCAGTTACAGTTGGAAGTATATCTATGATTCCAGCAGGCATAGGCACTGAAGACGTTTCAATGATAGCATTAATGGTCATATTTAACGTACCGGGGATACTTGCAATAAGCTCCCTTGTAATATTTCGCTTCCTTAATACATTTTTAGTAGTTATAGCAGGTTATTTATCGATTGGAATCCTAAATTTAAAAAATAGGCAAGGATATGGTAAATAAAATAAGATTACTATTAATTTCTGTAAACTTTTTAGGCAATAGTGGTCTTGGGATAATAGAACATGGGATACGTATATATAGTAGCATTAAAAAATATTCAAATATTGTAGAGGTATACAAATATAGCTTAGTAAGTGATAGACTATTTAATAGTATAAATAAAAAAGCAAGGGATCTCTTAATAAAAAAACCTGGAGACAAAAACAAAAAAACTGAAAAACCAAACATAATACATTATACTTCTCCAGGGGTATTCATGTCAAGCATTTTTATAAAACCTCTATTTAATTATAAAGCAAAACAGGTCGTAACTATACATGATTTAGATATGATTAAGAAGATACCTAAAATTGGAATAAATAATTATACAAATAAGGAACTAACTAAAGGCCCAATGAAAATGGTTAATATGTTTCTTAATTCTATGGAAAAAAATGGATTAAAATTAGCGGTAAAAAAAGCGGATCATATACTTTGTGTAAGCGAAATTACAAAAAATGACCTAATAAAAACATTCAACTTGCCAAGCAAAAAAATATCTGTGGTATATAACATAATCGGAAAAGAGTTTAAGCATTTAACACACAAAAAAAACAAAAAGGTGGTTATAGGACATTTAAGTAGTTATGCTTATAATAAAAACGCTGAAACGTTGGTAGAAGCATTTAGAAAGGTAAAATCCGATAAATTTGAATTGCACTTATATGGGGCAAAACTGCCTTTTGATATATCCAAGGATAAAAGAATAAAATACTTTGGACATGCTAAAGACATAGTAAAAATGTATAATTCTTTTGATGTCTTCGTTTTTCCATCCAAGTGGGAAGGCTTTGGAATGCCGGTCATGGAGGCAAAAAAATGCCAAATACCTGTCATAACATATAAGTACGGGGAATTGCCAGGCATAGTTAAAAGCAATACCATTCAATTTAAAGACGTAAATGACTTGAAGGAGATTCTTGAACGTCAAAAATGGAAAGTTATAGATACAAAAAAGGCGTATAGAGACACTAAAAAATGCGAAGAGAAGTATGTAGTAAGAGAATTAGAAAAAATGTACAAAAATATAATGGAGGATAAATGTTAATAGGAACTTCTACATCTGCGCATCAAGTTGAGGGGAATGATAAAAACACAGATTGGTGGTATTTTGAATCTAAAGGAACAATAAAGTATAAATCCGGAAGCGGATGCATGCAATACAAACTTTACAAAAATGATATTCAAATAATGAAGAAATTAAAACTAAATGCTTATAGATTTGAAATAAATTTTTCCAGAGTAATGCCATCCAAAGGCAAAATAAACAAAAACGCTATAAAACACTATAAATCTTTAATAGAAGAACTAAAAAAAGCTGGGATAGAACCTATTCCTACTCTTTGGCATTACACCTTACCAAAATGGTTTTATGATATGCATGGGTTTGAAAGAAGGGAAAATTTTCAATATTTCATAAAATACGTAAATGCCTTACTTGAAAACGGACTTGATGTAAAGTACATACTTACTATAAACGAGCCAGTAATATACGCATCTAAAGCATATCTATCTAAAGAATATCCACCATTTAGAAGTTCTTATATAATGTTCAATAGAGTGTTGAATAATATTTTGGCATTGCATAACGAAGTTTATGATGTGCTAAAGGCAAATGGTTACACTGTTTCATTTGCAAACAATTTTATGGAATTCAGGAGCGATGCAATATTCTATCCTATAACAAAAATCCTAGATTACATTTTCAACCAAAGGCCGTTAATACAAACAAGGTTTGATTTCATAGGCGTAAACTACTATAAGACAATAGATGCCCTTAAGTTTTTAGGCTCAAAAATAAAAAGAAGTAGAAAAATGTATTGGTTCATAAACCCGGAAGGAATAAGAAAAATTGTAGAAAGAGAGTATACTTTATTTAGAAAGCCCATAATGATAACTGAAAACGGGGTCGATACAATCGATGACAATTATAGGGTAAAATTTATAAACGAACATTTTTCTGAATTAATGAAAGCAAAAAAATCTGGTATCCCTATACTCGGGTATCTACACTGGTCGTTTATAGATAATTTTGAGTGGAACTTTGGCTATAATAAAAATTATGGAATAATCGGCTTTGATCCTTTAACAAAAAGAAGGATAATTAAACCGAGCGCTCTATTTTTAGGTAAAATTGCAAGAAAAAACAAAAAGGGATACAATTGATTATTTTTTAACCTTTCTTCTTATAGACTTAAATTTAAACTTAAAACGTTTAGTAAAAATCGCTGAAATGGAACCGATAAAATATATTATTCCTGTTTTTAAAGTGCCTTCTTTTGAATGCCTACGATATGACATCCTAACATTTGTCTTCAAAAGTTTAAACTTCCCATACCTCCTTAATCTAGAAAAGAACTCTTTATCTTCTGCTACATCTATATCTTCATTAAATAAACCTGCCTTTTTTATTGCATCTACTCTACAGAAATCACAACCATAGGCTGCCGGTATAAAGGTAAAAAAACTAATTCTTTTATAAAAAGTTACCATTTCATTTAAAATCTTAAATTTAAGGATATCTCTCTTTTTTAAATCCTTTAGACTGAGCTTTGGCTTTGGTTCCAAACAGACTATGCTTTCATTTTTATCCTTAAGAAATATCTTTAAAACATTCAAAAGGGTTCCTTTTTGCAGGATATAATCTGCATCTATCAAAGCTATTATATCTCCTTTTGCTTTTTTTATACCGGCGTTTCTGGCAGCAGAAACATTAGTTTTTGGTAGTTTTATTATTCTTGCTCCATATTCTTTTAAGATTTTTGGAGTATTATCATCTGAAGAATCGGCAGCAATAATTTCATAATTACGGTATTCTTGCTGCTTTATTGACTCCAACAAATCTCTTATATACCCCTCCTCATTATAAGAAGGGATAATTATTGATATTAAAGGCGATTCTCTCATATGAATAAAAAAACTTAATGATTTACTAAATTAAAAAGCATTCTAATTATATTTTAAACATTTCTCAGTGGTAATAAAATATTATTTAATGCTTTAAAACTGTAAAAATGCTAATATTAGATGAGGTGGTATTATGAAGTACACATTCGCATGTAAGGATATAGGCATGGATTGTGGCTTTAAGACCAGTGCAAAAACTAAGGAAGAACTTATGCCATTAATAGCAAAGCATGCTAAGGAAAAACATGGTATGGACCCGGTTCCTCCTGACGTAATGCAAAAGGTAGAAGCTGCAATAAAAGAGAAGAAAGGCCTTTTCTAAATATTTTATTATTTTATTTTTAAATACATCTATAATAATTATTTTTAGTCTTTCCTTGTACTAAAATACCTAAATATATCTATTATTCTCCACACTCTCCGCAAACGAATCAGTTTTAATTGGTTGTTCTTGGTAACCAGGCCCTTTTAATGCTACGAATAAGCGATAGCCCAATCCGGCCATATAATAAGTAGATAAACGGTATTTTATACATGGGAGTGCCCAAACTCTTAATATAACTCGCATTTTTTCTTCTTATTATCTTATATGCAGATTTGAATTTATTCATGTCAAATCTAAGACTATTTTTACTAAGGTAAGAAGTATATAGTGGTTCATCTATAAATTTGATTTATATTTTTGTGCCATTCTCAAGTATATGTCCCAGTCCTCTGCTGTTTTAAGTCTTTCATCAAAAAGCCCCATTTTTTCAAAACATTCTCTTTTTATAAGTCCAGCGCTTGAATCTACAACACAACCAGTTGTAAGTTTTTTGTATAAGTCAGTTGCATAACTTGTTTTTTCTTTTCTAAAGATAGTAGACACTTAACGCGTCTGCCCATGCGGTCTTATTTCTATGTGTGAACAATAAACTACTCCTGTGTTTTCATCCTCTTTTTCAAATCCTGCTAATAATTTTTGAAGTTTCTGATGTTTCATAACAGTATCATCATCATGAAAAGTGATATAATCCCTATTCGATTGAAGTAGTGCTAAATTTCTTGCAGTAGCCGGCCCAGTACCAGCATCACGTAAGTATCTTATTCTTGGATCCCTTTTAGAATATTGTTCTATTAGTTTATGGTTATCTTCATTACCGGAACCATCAACAATTAACAATTCAAAATCTTTATATGTTTGGTTTAATACACTTTCTATAGAAGTTTTCAATTTTTCTGGCCTGTTCCTTGTAGCTAGAATTACGCTCAGATTTGTATTTTTATCAGTGACCTTTGCGCTTATGTTATTTTTATCACTTAGATTGTTTTCCAATTTTTGTTATACGCATTACTATTATCCAGAAGTAAACTTATATAAACAGTTAACTACTTGGTTGAAAAGCCAATTAAAAACCTCATTCTACAGAGACTTAACGGGAACTGCTTATTCTCTAGGCTATACAATACTAGTATTTGTTTCGTGAAATTTTATCTTTTTTGATATTGAATGTATTAAATTTGCTTAAAGAGCTTTTGCTTTGTGTGACCTTCTTCACTTAATATTAATAAGACTTACTGGGCATAAAATTATAAATGAGTACTTCAAAATAACACTATGTTTGAAGTAGAAGCAAGGGGTAAATTAAATGTAAGCACTATTGAGATGATTAAAAGATTTAAAAAACTAAATGCAAAATTTCTAGGCAAAGAAAAGAGATTTTCATTGATTTATTTGAGAGATAAAGGTGCAGACAAAAATAACCCAATTGATCTTCGGATAAGAGTTACAAACGGCAAAGCAGAGATAATATTAAAATATGGAAAATGGGGAGCTTTTGACAACAGGAAAGAAGTCTCTATTCCGATAGCTATTAAGGACTTTTCGAATGCCATAGAAATGTTAAGATTAATTGGTTGGACTCATGGTATAATAAATGTCAATGATCGTTATAAATTTAGATATAAAGGGATAGAATTTGTGTTTGTAAATAATGGGGTTGCAACATATTTCGAAGCTGAGAAACTTACAAAGGCTAGAGATAAAATAGCAGAAGAACGTAAGTATATAACAAAAATATGCGATGAGCTCGGGATAAAGGCGTTTAATGATGCTGAATTTTACAACCTTATAAGTAAAATAAACAATTCTAAAGATAGGCAATTCAATTTTAACAGGGATAATTTTGAGGATATAAAAAACAGGTTCAGAAAGTATTTTTATGTTCATAAAGAAAGAAAGTCAAAATTATAATTTTATCCACTTTTCTGCTTACACCTACATTTACTCTATACTATACCCAAAATAATAAATGGGGCAGCCGGGATTTGAACCCGGAACATCCAGAGCCCAAGTCTGGCATCATAACCAAGTTAGATCACCGCCCCGTACAACGTAAAGAACATCTCTTCTTATATAATAAGTTATTCTATTTCTTATTATAAAGATTTTTAAATGCAAGCTGGATTTCTCCCTGGGAGATGTTTTTTAGGATAAGCTCACCTAATTTTGCTTCTTCTTCATTTATCTTTGAATAATTATAGAAGTTCTTTGAGCTTTTTTCAAAATAAAAAACTGGGCCTGAAAAGAAAGTTATTCTTTCATTCGAAATATAAAATTTGTTTATCTCGTTTCTTGCAGTCAAAAAGTAATCTATTGAGCCATCATGTCTGTTTTGCACTGCACAATTTCCATTTTCTTTTAGTATACCCTCCAAATAAGATTCCAAAGTTCCATTTTGCCTTGATTCCGACAACGTTTTCAAATCAGAAACGAGAATATCCTTTCCCACAATTTTTCTAAGCAGGAAAAGCGAATCAACGTAATCTTCTTTGTAGATATTAACAAAATCCGGCAGCATGCCATATAATTCAAAGGGCTTTGAATCTATGGATACTTGTTCAGCAGCGTTTTTCATTATGTTATCAATCCTCTTTGCCTTTTCTGTTAGTATATAAATCAAAAAACTCAATTTTTCACTATATGTATTCAGAGCCATCCTTTAAAATTTAGAATCAAACTTATATATAAATATTCTAGAAAATTCGCCAATTTAATTGGAATTTTTACAAAAAATGTTAAAATATCAATGACGGTTTAGAAAATGAATATAATTTACCTTTTCCCATTTATCCGAAGTGCTTATATAGTGAACTAAACCTGCAGCTTTACTAAGTTGGTTATAACTCAATTTTTCGCAGTTGTGAGATATAACTTCATATAATCCTATTATACTTTCCTCCTCTCCTCTTTCTGGGAGATTCCCGAATTTATAGTCTTTCTTTAATTCCTTTAAATTATAGATAAATTCGAGGTTTTCCGCTATTTCCTCTATTTTATAGTTTGATTCTGCACTAAGACTATTTTTAAGGC
Organism: Candidatus Woesearchaeota archaeon; assembly: GCA_964641875.1. Lineage (GTDB taxonomy): Archaea > Nanobdellota > Nanobdellia > Parvarchaeales > Parvarchaeaceae > Parvarchaeum. The sequence continues at coordinate 29,539 of CAZXLU010000007.1, forward strand.
TATAAACAAATTTCTCTAGATTTTCTATAAAGCGTAGTTCATGATTCTCTTTGCAATTGCTGTTGAGTTCAAATATTTCATTAAGTAATCTCCTCTTATTGGGAGTAAGTTCAGTTATGGTATTAGACAGTAACCTATTTTCTAGGTTGTTTTTTCTGTAAACCATTCAAAGATATGAAGATATCTAATATTTAAAGGTATGTTGGGGTAAACTACTCCATGTCTGAGAAGTTTATTATATTATCTTCATCAACTGTACCTAAGAATATCGCTCTGCAACAGTACCTCTTTAATCCAAGTTCATCAAGAACTTCTTTTGGAGATTTCTCTTTTGTTTCCTCCTTGTATCTTTCCCAATACTGGGATATTGGTTTCCCGCAACTATAACATCTCATCGGTATCATATCATTTCAATTACTGTAACAGTCCTTGTTATTCCTTGCATCTTTCTTATTTTTCTTACAAATTCCTGTATATCGTGTGTACTTTTTGTATTTATAACGAAAACAGCATCGTATTCTCCGTAAACCTGAAAGGCCTCTGTCACTTCTGGTAACTTTTTAACATTAAAAAAAGTTCTCTCAGTTTTTTCAGGAACCATATTTACCATTACAATGGCTTTTACCATTCATATTTAATGCAATACCAAGATATTTAAGCTTTATGCACTCTCTTATTTTATGATAGTCGTAGATATAGAGACTTCTGGAACTGATCCTTCAAAGCATTCAATACTTAGCATAGGCGCTGTCGATTTCTATAATCATGATAGGCTGTTTTATGAAGAGTGCAAGCTTGAGGAAGGCAAAACTTTTACTACTGAAGCCTTGAATATTAATGGTTTTGATGAAAAAACATTAAAAAGCGATAAAAAGAAAAAATTGGAAGAAGTACTGAAGGACTTCATGTCTTGGCTTGAACAGATAAATGATATAACTATCGGTGGGCATAATGTAAACTTTGATGCTGGTTTTCTAAACTACTCTTTCAAAAAGTATGGGATAAACCTTTCTTTTGGACATAGGGTGGTAGACACTCATACATTGGTTTATGCATCTTTATTATCAAGAAACGCTGAAATACCTCTTAAAAACAAAAAAACGGATATAAATTCGGATTATGTTTTTGGATATGTTGGGTTACCTTCTGAACCAAAACCACACAATGCATTGACTGGTGCTAAAATGGAAGCAGAAGCACTTTCAAGGATTATATACAAAAAACCTTTATTTCAAGAATATTCCCAGTACTCTATACCTTATTATTTAAGATAAGGTATTTATCTTTCAATTTACAGAATCTTAAAATGCGGTCATAGTATAGTGGTAGAACATAAGCCCTCCAAGCTTAGGACGCGGGTTCGAATCCCGCTGACCGCATTTAACAGGAACAGTCACAATTAAATTAAATGAAAACAATTATTATACGTGGAAAAAAATTATGACGTAATAATAGTTGGAGGAGGGGTGGTCGGTACTGCCACAATGTACGCAATGAGCAGATACTCCAACTTCAAAGATGTGCTTCTTTTAGAAAAAGAAAAGGATGTTGCACTATTAAATTCTAATAGTAATAACAACAGCCAAACACTTCATTCCGGAGAGATAGAAACTAATTATTCCATAGAAAAGACTAAAGAAACAAAGGAAAACGCACAATTAATCGTAAAGTATGCAGAAAAGGAGTTAGAACCTGATGAAAGGCCTAATATAATACAGCAATGTCAAAAAATGGCCTTGGCAGTTGGAGATGAAGAAGTAGAAAAACTTGAAAAGAGATATGATTCCGACTTTAAGGAGATATTTCCATACGTTAAAAAGATAGATAAAAAAGATGAATTAGAAAAGGTGGAACCAAACATTATAAAAGGTAGGGATCCAAATCAAAAACTTTTAGCGTTATTTACAGAGAATGGTTATATGGTGGATTATCACAACTTATCTAAATCTTTTTTAGATAAAGCACTTTTAAAGGAAGGTTACAATGCTTTATTTCAAACTGAAGTAAAAGATATAAAAAAGACTCCCGAAGGTTATATAATTTCAGCTAAAAATAAAAAATTCACCGCTAGAAGTGTGTTAGTGACAGCAGGAGCATACAGTCTATATTTCGCAAAAAATTTAGGTTATGGTATGGATTTTGGGGTTTTATCTGTTGGGGGCAAATTCTACTACTCAAAAAAAGTTCTAAATGGGAAGGTTTACAGGGTAGAAAGAGAGGGTATCCCATTCGCAGCAGTGCATGGTGACCCTGATATAACTAATCCGGACATAACAAGATTTGGACCTACGGTTAACATATACCCTGAACTGGAGAAAGGAAACCTAAAATCAATGCCAGATTATTTAAAATCATTAAATTTAGATTTAGATACCATTGAAAGCCTGGAAAAGATACTCTTTGATGAAACTATTTCTAAGATAGTTAGAGAAAACTTTGTTTATTCTATACCTTCAATAGGAAAAATTTACTTCACAAGAAATGAAGTACATAACATAGTTCCTTCACTTAAACCTAACGATCGTAATCTTGCGGAAAACGTTGGGGGTATTAGGCCGCAGATAATAGACCATACGCTA
>CAZXLU010000008.1:0-31825 GCA_964641875.1 Candidatus Woesearchaeota archaeon
GAGTTTCAATTACTGACGCCCTAAATAACGTTTACAATGATTATGGGCCCGACCGTGTTTATACCGTACAGGGTACAAAACCTATTTTTTTATGGATTTTATTATTCAATTCTACTACAATTTATATAGTTTTAGAAACATTAGCTTATATTTACTTTTTTCCTATAATTCGCTATATATAGACTTTATGATGCCTCAATTTGTATATGTGAATCTTATTAAGGATAGTTGTATTAACTACAATATATTTTTATTTTTTATTAAAATTTTATAAATAGCTAAATACTTGTTCAATGATAGTTAACTGCCCATCAGTTGTACCGATCTAACTGTAGAATAGAGGCCATTTTACGATATCTTGAAAACATTCAAGCCTTCAAGAGTTCCTTCAGCCTCAGACATTTCTCATCAACAAGCACAACTCTAGCCTCAAGAGCAAGTTGGGTAATAAGTGACACCGGGTTACTTAAAGTGAGAACTATCCATCTACATTCCTGCGTTTCATGACTAGGATCGGGAACTTGGGGATATGTCTTGATCCTTTCATTCAGAAGTAATTTTGTGTCCTTGAAAGGTTTAATCCTATATTATTCGTTTAAGTTCTCTACCCCTGAAGGGTTTAAGAGAAACAGGGAACAAGACAATACTCGTTGATAGCCCCAAAACGTCTTCATTGATGCTGTTCATTTTAAATGTCTCAGTTATCCAATGGGAAAGAATCGATACTACATTCCTACACTTATCTGTTGTATGTAATCATTATTTAAATTCAATGACTCCATTGTTCCAACAACTTTGCTTATTCATGACACTATGACCACTGCAATATCTACCAATATATTTGATGATAGATTTATTTAAAAAGGACAAGCTCTTGGATTCGATTTGCTTCATTGCATTTTGCACATCTGGTCAGTCAGTATAAATTTTCTGGCTGTGCCCTCCACAATTCTATGGGTAATATTATCGTTTTCTTTTTACCCTTGTACGAAGGATTCTTTAATGAATGAATTTCCGGGGCGCTAGGTATGTTGCTAACCACTATCACGTAATAATTATTCTGATTTCTATCGGCAGACTGTGTTTCATTTTCTGTCAACGTTATATCGGAATCTGAGGACAGACCTTTGACCTCTACTTTGACTGGAGAATCTCTTTTTTTAGTGATGTCAAGATCATAGCCGTAGTTTCTCAAATGGTCGTCCTGAACGTTTAATATCCCGAACCTAGATTTGTTCATTTCGAGATAATTTATCACGTAATTCATTGCGAATTCTTCTACGCCTCCCTCTGGACTCTCCCGAACCCCGGAAGCCTTTAGGAAAGCAATTAACCTTTCCCTAGATGAACCATTTCCGGTCTTTTCAAGATAACTTGGACTCAAAAAGTGCAAAGTTGGAAGGTATTTAGAATTTGATTCCCACCCAGATTGTATATTGTAATCCTTTGAAAAGATGACCTCATCAGAATGTCTGAACTCTCCATCTTTACAAAGTACCCATAATCTAGGTACTTTGCTCAATTCGTCTTGCAGTATTTCAGATGCAGAGACCGTAATATTTAGTAACTCATCTTTTGACTGAGGAGGGTTCATGTCAACCTTTACCTTTGGGAGTATTAGTTCCAAGTATACTCGCTTAAGGTCTATGGTCTGCAACCCTGAATATCCTCTGAGATAGTTTAACAATTGTGTTATCTTTTCCTCATCTAAAGATTTAAAGATGTTTTGGTCTATAAGAGGGTATTTTGTTTCAATTGAATGGAGCGTGTTTTCATCCAGTTTTATAAGTTCAGGGCCCGTGTAATACAAATCACCGCCTTTTTTGAGCTGCCCAGATCTATCTGGAATGAATCCATATCGATGATATTGTACGTGTTTCGAGTTCCAAGAATAATAGAAATTATACTCAAACAAAGGATACTCTTTGAGCCAGGTGTACAGACTTTCGAAAAGGGTATATTTAGCAGGAGATGACCATAACAGTTTCAATCTTTCATCATCGCTCAGAAGGTCGAGTCGATTTGTTCTCTTAAATAGACCCTTACTAAGTGTCTCAAGAGACTGATACCTGGCGATGTCTGATGTTGGATGACGACCATTTACCATCTTGTAAAGTTCACAATCGAGCCATTCGAGGGATGAAGGATTTAGCAGTTTTGCCCCAATTTTGCCGGTTAAAAATTCAGCTTCCTTTCCTCTTTCACATAATCCTAAGATTGAAAGTGCATCTAAAGCTTTGGTGCTTTCATCAGTTGTGTAAATATTCGCAGGTATTTCCCATTCATTGTCTCTAGTAATAATGCATCTATCTTCAGCTAGTTTCTTCTCTAGGCTTTCAATTAAAAATGGTTTAAACAATTTTTCATATGCCTCTGTTCCTCCATTGTGTTGAAATTGAAAAATTCCAAAGAACTGGTATTTCCACTTTTCGTGGTTCTTAAAGTAAGTAACTGCCTCCCAGGATAGATTCGCTATCTCAGAAATCAACCACTGATTCCACTTTGCTTCATAATTAAGGGCATCTCTTCCAGGCTGCACTAAGAAGTCTGCCTGAATCAAAAATTTAGAGCCACTAGAAACTTCCCCTATAGGTACAAATGAATATAACCCGCCCATATAGGAAGCAGCCGGTGCTTCACACAAGTTACCTTTTGAATCGACATAAAACGCTATGGAGATTTCTCTCTTTTTTACATTGCGTCTAAATTCTAACGTCAGCGGATCATTACCCACTTCTGGAGGAACTTCGACTTCTTTTCTAAGGACAAAGTAGGAATTTTCCTTCTTGTCGTCCTCAAATCTAAATACCCCTCCTGATTCCCCAAGGTTGCCTAGAACCCTTTCGGATTTGGTTTCTTCATCTGAAATTATTATTTTCTTAATCCATTTTAGGTAAAGGAATACTTCAGGGGACAAATTTTTCACTTCTGACTTTACCAATGATAAATCTGCGGTACTTTTGATAGGGATAATAAATGTTGTCATTTCCTCCTCCAAATCCTTTGGGGGATTTTCAATCCAGATAGGAGTTATACCCCATGGAAAATCTTCGATTTCCCCCCAGTCCTGAAAATTTTTGTCGAACTTGAATGAATAACCATTGGAATATATTTCAGGGGCGTCTGTGACCTTAAAAACCGACTTAAATCCGATTCCGAGATAACCTAAGGTTCCGGTCTCCGGCTTCTTTGTCGACCTTATCCCGCATATTGACTCGACATCTTTTTCATCAAAAGGGCGGCCATTATGAGTTATACGTATTGAATGAGTACCAAATGAAATTTTGAATATGCCAAAATGGCCTTGCGTCCCACCTGCATCCTCTGCATTTTGTAAAAATTCCAATATAAATCCTGATGATTTGGTGAAGACGACTTGAGTAATAAGCTTGAGCGAGTTCGTAAAATCTTTCCACAATCTGCTATTTCTGTCTTTGAGAATTTCTTCTCTAATTGCTTCAATTTTTTCCTTTTTGTAAATCTCTGATATCATTCATAAGAAAATTGCCAAGAGCATATATACCCTTTCATATTTGAGATTGTTAAGGTCTTACTCCTCCGCGGAAACTATTTAGGGTGCTAACTATTTGAAGTTAACAAGAACTTCCATCTACATTTTTTTCTGGTGTTCTAGGTATCATTAAGCGATTTCTCATGGTTCACTTATGAGAATGACCGTTGTGAAAATGTTTTCTGATTATCGAAACTAGGCTCCTTTAGAGGTAAGTATGCGAAACCCGAAATAGGCTCCCACCCCAACCAAAACAGCTCCGATCAGTCTGATAGATCCAGCAATAATTGAGGCGTTTTCACCTAACAAACCAGTTGATCCGAAATACAACCGGATGGTTGCACCAGAAATAAGTGTTGCAAATGAGCCTACGGACAATAGCAGAGCAACTAAAGGCAGTATCCACCGATTAGGCCTCACATGAACCCAAAACTCTGGTAGTGGAGAATAGGCATCATCTGAAGAAGAATAATCTACGATTAGCGACGCGGTTTCTCCATCGTAAAATCTGGTACTTTTCACTAGAAATACTGAATGAGCTTGATGACCAAGATAGTATCGGACAGGGTCACTAATCTTTAAAGTATCGGTTGAAGCTTTTACTTTGAACGGTTTTGCCAAATTAGGCTGTTTCGGATCGAGATAATACTCCAATTCCAGTTGATATAAACGTCCAGACCTAAGCTTATAAGCAACACTTTTAGACCAATCAATTATTGGAATGGTGGCAGGGCGACGGCGTCCAGATACTGTACCTGACTTAATCTCGACAAAAGATGAAATACGAAAAAAAGTACACCCATTCAAAGACGGAGTTTTTGAAATCTCGTCTATGAGTGTCAACCACTTAATTTCATTAGCAACATTAGCATCTTCCTTTAGATCCGGGCCCATGAATAAGAAAACAGGATCAGATCCCTTGTTGGATTCAGAATAAGGGTTTTCAACGTCCCCCAATGCTTTGTGAATGTTTTCATTCCATTCTTTGAACCAACGATTCTCCGAACCAATAGAAACACCAAAGAAAGGACCGAGTTCGAACCGGATACCCCAATACATCTTCTTTTCTGAGTTTGAAGCGGCTGGACCACCCTTAATGAATTCGATCAACCTTGCCCTTCTAACTGGATAGAAACGTGGTTTTGCGTTCCCCCCATGGTCGTCTTCTCTGAAAATGACGATTGCAGGAGTTCCAGTGGGGAGGTTCAATACTCCATTCGCAATCCACCTTTCGTCATACGTAAACCTTATCCTATGACGCTCAGGGTAACAGAGACAATTTAGAAAGTCCCGACGGTACCACGGACGGTTATTTGGTGCAGACGTTACTATGTAAAGAACACTTGAGCTTTGATCTGAAGATCTGTTTCTTAGGTCACCAGATAGTTTCATAAAAGATTACCCTTGTTTCCGCCATCCCCTTGACACGAATCAGAGGGCCTTTCTATTACTGGTTGAATCGCGTGTTGTTTAAACAACTGCTGTGATTGAGAGAGAAAATAAGCATACAACTCAAGTGGTTTGAGAAAGCCAGTAGATACATCAAATCGACGGCCTAAACGTTGAGCTAGCACATTCTTATCAGACGTACCGAATTTTCTACACAGTTCACGATCAGTAATATAAGTACCGTCGAGATAGCAGTATCGAGTTCCAGATTCATATGCCAACAAGATCCAGTTAGAAGCACGATAAGATGCTCCAGTAAATCCCAAATTAGGATTGAGATAGGTTAAAAGAAGGCGCGTTTGAGGAGAGGTACTTCTCAGGTGACGTATCAGTCTACTCAACAAATAAGAGATAGTGTTTCGCGGTGCCCAGTCGAAAGCGAAGACGCGAGATAACACAGTAACTTCTGAAGGTTCTGCCTTCCCTACAATCAGGGGCTCTAGGTGTCTAAGGTCAAATGGCGATAATGTTGCCATTGCCATAAGACGTGATTGCCCTTGATCTTCCCATAGTAGTCCGAAGTGTTGGCTTTCATATCTATAAGACCGAAGATAGTGAAAGTTTTCCAGAACCAACTTAGCCTGAGAATCTGTTATCTCTCTAAATACGGACCGCTTTAAAATAGGAGAAACTATCGGTTTCTCGAACCAAGATTTATAAAGTTCCTTTCTTTTCTTTAATTCGCTTGCAATCCGTTCGATTTCTTGGGTGATTAATGGCGATTCAAAATTTTGTAGGTCTTTTGCGATACGTGGAATATACAGTAGTGAATAAACTCGAAGTTCGAGAGGGTTCAAACTGTGTCTGATGGCAACATCGGCGATAGTTTTATAGACCGTTTTGACATCTTGCCTGTTTAGGCTTTGGTGCTTTTCCTTAGCAATCGATTCATGTTCCGAGAAAATAGTTTCAGACTGACTCCTATCGAAAAAGGCAGGTTGACTAGGAGGGGACGAGCCATAGTCAGGATTTTCCTTTGCATTCACTACAGAGGATTATTAATAACCTTATAAATTTTCTACGATTTGCAAGTGTGTTAAGCAACTCCAGCTGACGACCAATCAGTTCACCCTCGTATTATTCCTTAACAGAAAATATGCATAAACTTCCATCACCGCTTCCTGTATCTGATACATCAGCTTCTTTGCTATGGTCATATCTCCTACCGATCTCTTTAGAGCAGAGAAGAATATCTCTACCCTCCTTCTTTTTCCATACTGCATCTCCTTCTTCCATTTATCCAGTCCTATCTTCCTGATTCATCACACCGCCCTGCCTCTTGCTGGGCCGCCACTTCTGGACAATGACCTGGAGTTTCTTCTAGTGGGAATTGCTGCCACAATTCCCTTGTTGAAGAGGTACTGGAAGTTCTTCCTGCTGTCGTACCCTCCATCTCCATAGACTGATGATGCTCTATCCACCACCGGGTAGAGCAGCTTCCTGAATTCCTTGGTATCTGGAGTATACATATCGGTGATTGTCAAGGAGACGACGTTCATCCTTTCTGCATCTATTGCGATGTGCATCTTTATCCAATCCTTCCTCTTCGTGCCCCAGTAGTTCGATAACCAATGTACTGGTCCCAGTTATATTTGTACCACTTGGTAGTGGAGAGTAGTTTAGAGAGTTATTTATATAGAGTAAAACAAGTTAGAAATCCAATAACACATCAAGAGGTGATTATATAATGGAACGGATAAATCGATCTCCTCTTGATGTATAGGGTTATGGGCAAGCTGCCATCAAGTCCGTACAAACGCGTGTTCACTCGTTACAGTTAAGTACATATATCTTTAACTAATCTTTGGCCTCGTGTTATCAGTCTTCACTTAAGAAGTTCCCTTACCTTTTCTTTGATAACTTTGAGACTATTGTTGCGTTCTATTGCATCTTTAAAATCCTTAAAAAACATTTCTTGTATGTCGTTTCGGTAAAGGAACTTTGATTTGTCATCCAGTTTTTTGTCAGAGTTGATGAAATCCAAGAAATTTGAGAAATACAAACTTCCGTCCAGACCATCATTCCTTTGAAGGTAGTTTACTAGATACACAAATCTGAGTTTATTGGACGGGTGATCTTCGATAGTGGAAAAGTACCTCTTATTCAGCTGATATAATAGAAACGAATAAAGATACCGTTGCCCAGCCATATAAGCTCCGAAAATGTCCGATGCAATTTCAGGTATCCATTCATGTATTAAATGCAAATAGAATTTAGACTTGTCAAGATACCTTGTATTAACTCTGCTCAAGTTGCTGCCAAATTGAGCCTGAAACCTCAATCTCTCAGATTCTTGTTTGAGTGCTTCGCTACAAGATGTAAAACTCGTAGAATCTATTAATGAATGTCCTATCTCGTGAAAGACGAGTGGAAAGTATAGGCTTTCGTTATAGATCCCACCGGGAATGCCTATGAATAGTATATCGGGAAATAAGGCTAGTTTTGGAGATTCCAAACTAATGGATGGATAGAATACAAGATAAACTCCTATATCTCTGAATACCTGTTTCATTTTTTGGTAAGAGCCATCTTTGTCCTTTCCATTTAGAACTAAGTCCTCCAGTAAAACAGATATGTCACCTTCTAACTCTGAAACATCGAAGGTTTCAACTGACTGCATAGAAATCTCATGGTTTTTTTGAAAATCTTCCTCTTTTTCTTCTATGGCAATTAGGTATCTCTCAATGATTTGGCCATTCACCGAAGATGGATCACGATTTTTGGTAACAAGGGTCTTTAGCCTTCGTTTTGATAGGAGTAGCCTCTCCACAGAAGTTTGTGCAAATGTCTTTGCCAATCCTGTTATATCATTCAAATTATTCTCTTTCATATTGGAAGATAAGTCGGTTTTGAAATATAATCCGCAAAATCAATCATTTTGTCAGCATAATAGGTAGTGATCGGAAGCTTAATCTCTGCAGCAGGAGAGCCCCAGTTGAGCTCGCTCAGAAAAAAAACATCTCTCAGAACCTCTACAGGATCAAAATCCCCCATAATAGAATCTATTTCTGCAAGAAGCGGCTTAGAGGTAGGTTCACTGAGGAGAGGTTCACCGGTGGTAGAAATAAATCCACGCCTTTTGTCTAACAGGAAATAAGAACCCATTCGCGGGTTGCCAACCTTCTTTCCGTCGCTCCGAAACAATCTGAAATTTGAGTCTTTTTTAACATCAACCGCTATACACCTAAAGTCGTGGGCTATATCGTCGTTCACCTTCAGTATATTTAAGGCGGTTTCCAGACCTTTTCTTTCAGTCTTTGTAAGAAACCCATCTCTGTGGATAGCAATCCCCTTTAATTTCGATCCGAAAGTATCTCCGATCAATTTCTTTTCAACAGCCTCAAGAATGAGCTTTTTGAAGTCATCTGTTGGAATTCCTTCCTTTGCGTAATATTTAGGTTCCGTGAAATGTACTTTTTCACCGTACTCGTCGAATACGTAAGCTGAAGCCCACGACTTTTCATTCTCTTGACCTCCACTATCTATACCGACAAATAAGCTGCAAGAGAGCTCATTAGCAAGTATCCATGGAATTCCGTCACCCTTCGTAACTATCCCAGCGACTACATTCTGTATTACACTCTGATATCTTCTTTTATCAGGATTTAAATTTCTCAGCGTCTCTTCCTTTATTGCCTGGGAGGGAATTTGGGCAGAATTCAACATCTCCTTTACCGTCTTGTAGTCAAAGTACCTGTCGTCAACTATGGCTAGTGCCCCATAGAGGACTTCTGGGTCAATATTATCGAGTACTGCCTTGAGGTCACGAACATTATCAAGATTTGATACAATTTCTACGTTCGAATCAGAGAAATCCAAACTGTAATCAGCGAAAGTTCGTAAGAGCCTTTCCATAAACTTTATGACCTTTCCCTTATCAAAAGATTTTCTATGAAGTATAAGGATTTTCTCTATATCAGATTTCTTATAATATCCGCTTTCACTAAGGGAATTTAATTTAAGAAACTTCAATTTGTTCTTTTCAAAGTTCTTCTCTTGCACTACTACGTTACTGTTTCCAAATTTCAGAGGTGGAAGTTCAATCTCTCCCGAGGCTATAACGGGGTTAGGGCTGAAGTTTAACCTAATAGGCTTCTTGTAACTTCCAATCTCCATATTCTGGAAATATTCTAGGTATTTCAAAATCCGCCTGTACTTTTCGCCTGGCGTCAAATAAACTTCGTCTGAAAACCTTATATCGTCATTTTCTTCCTTAATTTCCTCAAAACTCGGAAAATATTGCAAGCAACTTAAAGGGACGTAAACGGATTTATCATAGTCCTTGTAGACCCTGGTTTCTGCCACAGGCTCATCGTTTAAAAATCGTTCATTTGTGATGGTGTTCCTGTTGTGATACCTATCCCTAACTGATATATGATCATCTCCTGATCTGAAGGCACTTATCAACTGAGAATCAATATTGAAACCTTGCTTAGCACCAACGAAGTACACTGGCCTTTTTTCCCCGTATTCGTCTGTTAAAAGAACCCATGAATTAGAATATTTGGAATTGAAATCTTGAGAACGCATGGATTTGTATTGATCAAATAATGTCTTAGTCTCTACTAGCGTTGAAGAAGTGTCTAAAACGAGCCCTATCGAATCTTTGTTGAGAATTTCATTGAACACGCTAAAACAGGAAAAAATCTGGACCCCACTTCCCTTGTCCAGGACTGCAGGTTCGCGCTCGCAATATCTCCTGTTTGATTTAGATCGTAGCCAAAAATCGCTCTTATAATTATCTTTTAGATGATGCTCCATTGATCTATATACGAGCTTTCCTATCACACTTCTATCTTGTTCATTACCGAATTTTAGTGTGTGGAAATTCCCAATTTTATTTAGCTTCACGTTGTCCTGCAGATATTCAATCACATCTGGAAGCCTACCATCAGTAGCAACAATAAGACACAAATTACCATTAAACATTGTTGCGGTTGCGGGAATCTTGAATTGGTGCGAAAACCAAGAGGCAACTTTTTCGCCCATCTCCACTTCCAATACTCCATCCATAGAATACAGGACCACGGGTATACCGGATGAGAATGTTTGTTCGGAGCTGAAAATATTGGTAATAGTAACCTCCATGTCTATACCACCTTAGAACATAAGTCTCTAGTACTGCATCTATTACAAATTTCTGGGAGAGTTCGAGAAATCAGCATATTATCGACATCCTCCAGCCTTTCCAAAGCTTGGGTCCTTAGTTCATCTCCAATGCAGAAAATATCCTTAACTGGGTTCTTCCTAAGAGACTTAATCTCAGACGATGAATCAAATGGAAATACGGCCACTCCCCAATCCACTCCCTTTCTCACTTCTGATTCCAGTAATAAAGCGTATACTGTCATTTGAATTTTCGCATCCCAATTATCTTTCCACGGCCTACCTGTCTTGAGATCGCCAATGCCTATTCTTCCATAGTGTCTGAATACTACATCAATCTTCCCATTCCTTAAATCTAAGGGAAAACCCTGAACAAATCTCTCTAGGTCTAATATCTTTACCGCATTATTTAACGTTGGATCTGTTAATCTCGCGATTTCAAAATCAATAATTTTCCTCAGCGTTTCCTTTAGATCGTTGAGCTTCATCTCATACTCTTCTTTGTTGTTGAAAAGATTCTCCATCTCCTGCAATCTCCCCCCAGCCCACAATTGTTGTTCTATCCTGTTATTATCCTTTAATTGTGCCAGAATTTCGTTGATATGGCGTTTCTCCTGTGTGTTGAATACTGCCTTATCAAATATCTCCTCGACGACCGAGTGAATGGATGCGCCTATTAACATTGATTCCGATGTTCCGTAGTCAACTCCTTTGTAGATTTGTAATATCCTCCTATCAGTCTTGCAGAATGTGTTGGTTATCTGGGTAATGTTTAATTTCCTAAGTTCATGGAATTTCTTTTCTAGGTTCCATCCCCTTAAATGATCCGATACATCTTCCAACTTCCTCTCGATAGAATCTTCTTCTTCATAGTTGAATAGATACAATCCAGCACACCTTCCTGCTTATATACTTAAGAAATTGATAATGTTTACCTATCTAGCCCAATTTTGAATTCCGTGCTTCTCTGAGATTAATTGGTAAAATATAATAAAATTTGGGAAAAGTCGTTACCGACAAGGAAATCGTATTTGATCATAGTGGTGTCTCCAACTCATTCCTTGAATCTCCCGTTTTCATAGAATTCACTCTCGAACTGTTTAAGTCTATCATTATCACGTGTTAAAAGAAGTGAAACTGACATTACCTCTGCTAGGATAATGCGAAACATCTTACTGACGATCTCTTCCGAGAACAGGACCCGTTTGTATGGATATCCATAGGCTATGTCCGTTATCCATAAAGTGGGGTACATGAGAAGCTTATACCCCATTTCCAAGCTTGCCTCCGCAGTGACATAATTAAAAGGAAAGGCAATGCTCCAGAATTTGTCTCTGTTTGCCATATATTTTTCGAAAGTGCCCGGAAAACTGCTGTTTTTAGATTCCCTCAGGAAATGCGTTATCACTGGCAAATCCCGCTTGACTTCCGTCATAAACTTGATCAAATAATTGTAGACAGCGAAATTAATTTGTTCTGGTTTGCCTACCTTGTGCTTACTTGCTTTATTTCGGATATCATGGTATGTGTTAAAGAATTGTATGATGCCATAAGCGGGTAAATTGTACAGACAAGAAAATAAAACTTCGGTGGAAAGAGAGAAAGAGTGGGCGAGATCATTGGAATAGCGCCTCACTAGAGCCTGTATAGCGTCACTAAGGGACAGGTTCTCGTGGTAGACGGAGTTCATCTCTTTCTGCACTTTTATGGCAGCCTTCTCAACATCTTTATCCATAGAGAATGTGAACCGGCCCGGTGAATAACCCATACCCTTAAATCGGGATGTTTCTTCGTCCACATCTGTCTGACGCGCCGTGATAATTTTGTAATCTCTGTCCATAATGCTATTGGTCAGCTTCCTGCGTTTGTCCTCCTGTTTCCCATATGGTCTTTCTCTGAATAGTATGATAGCCTTCAGGAGATTATTTTCAGTGACGCGATATTCGCTGCGGTAACTCCCTAGAAATGCAATGGTTTCTAAGTTGGTAAGAAAATTCCATTCATCGTAGTCCAATGTCAGGCTTATCCTTCTTGTCATATCTTCAACCTCTTCAAAAACCACTTAGGGCATTCTGCCTTGTACCTGTTGATGAGTTTCATTGCGTTCATATCGAGGATGTAGGTGTCGCCCCAGTCCCTGTCATTCCTCATTATCCTTCCAGATGCCTGTATCACCTGCTGTAGGGCGGACAACTCGTACCACCTCTGGCCCATCCTGTCCTTGTGCATGCTGACCCACTCGTCTCCCAGGTCCTGATATGGGACCTTGACCAATATCTGCCACCTAGCCTGTTCGTTCTTGAAATCGGTCCCTTCTTCCATTTTGATTGCAAACAAGACTTTCGCTTCCCCGGATTTCTTGAATTCTTCTAGGACTTCGTTCCTTGTGGTGCTCCCATGAACGACTACCCGGTCCTTCAGCTCCGGTGAAATGTTCCTGTAGACCGCCCTGAACCACTCATATGAAGGAAAATGGACCACCCCCTTTGTGTTCCTGTGCTCAGGAAGGTCTGCTATGCGCTCTATCTCCTTGAGCACGACCGCAAGGTCGTCCTTTCCCTCTGGCTGTACATACCGCTTGCCGATGTAGCGGTTGAGGGGGAACCAGACCGGAGACCTGTCTGCGGGGAAGGTCGAATCCACCTTGACCACCTCTGCGTCGTCGGGGTCCAACCCCAGCCTCTGTAGGAAGGTGGGGATGTCGAGGAAGGTTGCGGAACTAAACACGACCTTAGGGAACATGGACCAGAGGCCCTTCAGGAGAGGAGCTGCCTCGTATGGCTTCCAAGACACAGTCTGCTCCCCATCTTCTGTGCTTCCATCCCCATCCTCTAAGGACTTCGGGGGAGAGCCAGGGGTATGTGGAGAATATATCCACTCGACTCCTGACTCGAGCGTATCCTTCTTGAAACCAAGGTTGTAGACTATCTCCTTCTGCTTCTCTATCTCCTCGTAGAGAGCGTCCTGGGTGTATTCGGGCTCCACCGCGTTCCAGCGGGAGCCGTCCGCTCCATACGTGCAGTCCTGTACGATGACGGTCGGGGTAGCATCATATGTACTTCCTGCCCTGATTTTTGAATTCACTTTAATCTGGTTCTCCAGGTCCTTCTGACCGTTTTTCAAAGATTCCAAACGTTTCTCTTCCTGTGCATAATAGCCGTTGAACCATTTCTTGAATACCTCGAACGTTTTCCTGCTGACGTCATCCGGGTTGTCGTCTCTTGCCTTTTCCACCTCTTTCATGAAAGTCATGAAATCAAACCTCGGCCATCTGGACGATGCCTGGATCGTATAGAAGTTGATAAGGAAGTCCGGAAGGTTGTGCGCCTCGTCTATAATGAGGACGTCCCTTCTCTCCCAGCTAGGCATGGAATCTGTATTTCCACTTGGCGGGGGATTCCATTCGAAAGACGGTCTGCTGTCTTCCCTGTCATTGGCAAATGTATCTTTCGACACTGCGTTTTCCTTCGACCTCTTTATGCCGTTAATCACGCCGTATTCAAAGTAGTGGAACGTCGTCACGGCTACGTGGTCCTCCATTGCCTTATCCCTTGCAGAGTAGTAAGGGCAGGTCTTCGTCGTTTCATTCCAGAAGGGGCAGTCCTTGACCATTTCCAGGGTCACTTTCTTTTCTTTCCCCTCCCTGCCACCATTCCTGCCCTTCAGCTTTCCGTTGGAGACGAAGAAGCCATTTCCCTCATCCCTTTCACCCCTGGCCGCCGCTAGGAGCCCATCGAGGTTGCCGACGAAGGATGGAGAGTCCGTCGTACATGGTGCCATAGCTGCCGTAAGGGAGAGCTCCCGGATGCGGGAGGACCTGGAGCTAATGCCCTTAACCAAACGAGGGCTCAGGGGGAACCTGAGGTCATCGATCTCCTTAAGCATGATTGCGTAAGGGCAGGAGTAGTTCTTCCTGCCCATGACCGCGCTCCCGAGGCCCTCGAAGCTGCCACCGGGTTCAACGTCCCTGCTGTACTGGTTGACCAGCGTGGTCTGGGGGGTGGTTATGTAGCCTGTGCCGAGCCTCCGCGCAATCGACAGGTTGATCAGGCTCTTGCCTGAGCCGGTTGGCGCATCCAGAAATACGGCGCGGTGGTCTTTCAATGCCTTAACCAAAGAGTATATGGCTTCTACTTGTCCTTTCCAGTAAACTATCTCTTTCATGACCGACCTGTCGGAGTATTCATTCCTTATATCTATCTGGTACTGCTATATAATACTACTATATTATAGGACATTATTAGTTGACTATACTCTAAGTACTTGCAATTTATTTATACACACATGGTAGACGTTGGCATAGAAGAGCTTAAGGAAATGTATGGTCGGGAAGGGAATCCTGATGTCAGGGAGCGGATACTGATGATCCTTTGGCTGAAGTCAGGTAAATCCACCTATGAGATAGGGGACCTGCTGTTCTGTCCCCATTCCAAGGTTGTATACTGGAAGAAGAGGTTCGAGAGGGGTGGAATTGAAGGTCTCAGAACACCAAAGAAGCCAGGGAGACCTGTGTTCATTGAGAAGAAGGCTGAGGTTGAAATCAGCACGGAATTATCGGGAAGAGATTACTGGAATACTGCCGAGATATCCGACGTTGTTGAAGAGAAGTCAGGAATCAAATACACGAGGAGGCACATAAGGAGACTGGTGCAGAAGTGGGGCTATTCACTGATAACACCAAGGGAGAAACACATGAGACCAGCATCGGAGAAAGAGGTAGAAGAACTCAAAAAGAAGCCGCAGAGATACTGGGCTCTCTCAGGAAGAGAATGACTGCAGTGTGCGTGGACGAGTCTGTATTCGTTTACGACTCAGTGGTAAGAAGAGTATGTGCTAAGAAGGGCAGCGGACCTAGGGTAATGACAACAGGATTACACATGAAAATATTCGAATTTGGTTCTATTACACTCAACGGATCAACTCTCTTCAGGTCATTCAACTCAGTGACGTCAAGAGAATTCGTAAGCTATCTGAATGCACTAAAGAGGAAGCATAGAAAGTATATTCTCTTTATGAGGGAGCCTCTTGGCATAGCTCCGATAAGGTGGAGAAATACCTCAAGAAGAACATAAAAAGGATTATCCCAGTGAAATTCCATGCTTGCTCGCCAGAACTCAACCCAGTGGAATAGTGCTGGAATCAGTGGAAGAACGATATTCTTGGATCATCTGTTCTCACCGCATTCAACGGAATGAGAAGGAAGGTGTCTGAATTCTACAGAACGAGAAGATTCAAACTTAACATAGTCAATTATCTATGTCCATAACTATATAAATCTGTAAATCCAATTGTCACTTTGGTACTAGGGTGGTAAATCAGAACGAGTTTTGGATTGTGAGCCAGTTTTAGAAAAAATAGGTCACTTATTCTTGTGGCTGTTTTAAGTGGTACTTTACAAGGTCGTTAAGTTTGAATTACAGGTACCTCGCTTGCATCAATTGCTAACCTGATAATTTTGCGTGTATTCTAGACTATAAAGGGGAAATGCGTCGGAGACTCCTTCCCTATGACAATTAATGTGATGGGTAAGTGAACCATACAGTTTCCGTTGTCTTTCGTTACCACGGTGCAGGTTATACCAAAATTTCGGTAGAACTCTGGTACTGAATTACTCTAGTCCGTCGCCTCTTTCAGGAGTTTTAGTGTGTCGCTGGAAAAGTACTTACTGTACTTCTCCGTTATAGTCTCGTCCAAAAGGTCAGCCATGCTGTATCATGGCCACTCCATGAGTACATGCTATTGTTATCAGACAAGGTCAAACAGGGAGGCTATTCGAATTCCTCTATTTTCAAGTCAGTAGACTTTATTTATTCTCTACTGCCAACCGACTAATCCGGATATGGATACCTCTCTGCACACTTCTTTCACGATAGTATTATTTCATTAATGTTCCAATCGTGAGATAGTCTACTTCACTCTTCTTTGAACGATTGAATAAAATCTACCACTTCTTTATTAGTAATTTCAAGATTTCTAATGGTAAGTGTGCTGGTCCAATTGAGTAGAATCTTAAAGCCAGACTTACTTCAACATTGACCAGTTGCTATTTAATTATTTACATCTAAGTCCGTCACATCTATATATGCAAAGATGGTGTATAACTGAGAGTCTAAATGTTAACAGAAGATGAAGTGAATGAGGCTGTTGTGTCCTATCTGAAAGGAAAACGGTACTCAATTATAAGCCAAGCGAAAGGAAGGAATAGGGGTGAAGATATCTTAGCCGAAGACCCTGATGGCAAAAAGTTGAAAATAGAGGTAAAAGGTGAGATTTCATCTAAAGCAAAAGGCAATGGTGGTCCTCCTTTCGATCCCTCAGCGATGCAGTATTATGTTGCACTTGCAGTATACAGAGCTATGAAGTATGTTAGTGAGGAGTCTATGGCAGGGATAGCATTGCCAAGTAATGACAGATATTTGAATCTAATAAAGAGTGTTGTTCGGAGTCTTGTAAGGCTTGGTATCACGATTTATATTGTTGACCCAGATGACAGAGAAGTTGGAGAAATTCCTTAGGAACGGGCCTTCCTTCAGAAATCTATTGACTTTAGGATACCAACAATTCTGGAGTATTTGATTAATGGTCTCCGAGGCTTTGTCATGATAGATACAACTGATTTCACTTACTTAGATGCTTCCGAAACTTAAACACCTTTGGAAACGTTACTGACTTTCTCGATTTCGTCGAGGAGAGAATGAAAGAGCCACAAACACGATTTGTTCCTACCTAATCTCATTTAGACTGTATTTGAACTCGTTACTCGGATAACCTACTGTCTTTGACCCATTACGAGGTGGCGTTAAGTTTGTACCGCCAAATGAGCTGTACGATTCCCAGTGTATTTTATAATCATTGTGTTTGAGTTTAATTGGGCTCTCTCTTCCTTTTTTAGTACCTTCAGCGGTGCCTTCTCGCCATTTAAGCTCTTCCTCTCTGTTAATTTTTCTCCCCTCGTTAATCCTAAATTGGCCATAATTGGTTTTTCTGTTATTATTCTTGGGAGGTCGCCAAAAATTTTTGGCATTAGTGAGCCATAGGGCATATCCATAATCCAGCTTTCCGTGTCCTATAAATTCCTCCAATCTCTCTATATCCAGCAAGCAGTCATAGCTTCTGACATCATATGCGCCATGTGTAGTTAAGTGATATTGCTCATCATTTATTGAGACATTAAACTCAGCGGTCACGTACTTAACCTCAATTCCAATTCCTTTCTTACTTTCCTCTGGAAATTTTAGGAAAATATCGAGATATTTCTTTCTTTTTGTCTGGTCGTTCCACATAGGTTTTTCTAGCCTTATTTCTGCAGTGGGGTATTTCTCCTTTATTTCCAACGCTAAAGCGAATTTGAAATCGTCCTCTGACTGAAAACATTGTCTCTTTTCTTTCAGATCATTGATGACCGAAATCAGATCATCTCGATCCAATCCCATATATTATATATTATTTTAGAGCTTAATAAAATTTTTTTACTGGAATTCTCATGAATTTTCGTCAATTCAGTCAAGGGAAATGTATTCTGTCCTCCTTTTGGATGTCCAAAGTAATTCTACATTCTTTGGCTTTTTGTTTATTTCTTGCTTTACTTGGTTCAGGACGCTACCCTTAATGATACTAAGATCCAGGTTGTCTTCTATTTTTGGCTCTGCAAGATACATCAACATGATACCTTTGTTTTCGTATCCATCCTTATTTCCTTTGCAAGCGTTATGAAGCTTGATAACATCATAGATTATTCCAGACACCACCTTTCCATTTCTTTTTGTGCGGTAGTCAGTATACCTGATATCAATTCCCGAACGGTTTAGTCCGTAAACTTGTTTGACCTCAATCAAAACATTACATTTTTTCTTCGAATCACTGTACCAAAGGTCAATATGTTTAAGATTACTTTTAGAGTAGTCTGAGTCTGGCTTCCATTCAAATGCCAATTCTCGGTAGGATACGCCGTTTGTCAGTAAATAGTGATATATGAGTGCTTTATATTTAGCTTCGTATGGAAAATAATTGTTGTCATCATCCTTTCCTTGATCAGATAATTCCCCACTAAATCTAATTAAATCCTTAGTCGTACTTTCCACTGCCTTGATCAATATTTTCCTAAAAGCCATCGTATTCATATGAGTATTATGAATATGCTCTATATTAACAGTTTCATTTAGAGATTCAAGTGCCTTCACCTTTAATAATTCTAAAGGAAAAATTATAACCTTCATAGAACATTAAGTTTTGATGACAGTAACCCCCGGCAATAACGGTGGAAGCCTAGAATCTTGGTTATGGGAAGCTGCCTGTTCAATTAGGGGGGAGATAGAAGCCCCCAAGTACAAAGATTTCATTATTCCGCTTGTCTTTCTCAAGAGACTGAACGATGTCTTCGACGATGAACTGATGAGCATATCGGATAGCAGAGATGTATCTTTAGCAATGGTCAATTCAGACCACAAACTCGTAAGATTCTACATACCTGAAAAGGCAAGATGGAAGAACATAGTTGAACAAAAGGAATCTCTGGGCGAATATCTGACATCTGCAATGAGGGACCTTGCCAGGGAGAATCCGAGACTGCAGGGCGTTGTTGATCTAATAGATTACAATGAATCTACCGGTGGTACCAGAACTATTACAGATGCAAGCCTCAGAAAACTTCTGGATATATTGAACAGAAAGAGACTGGGGCTAAAGGATATCGATTCTGACTTACTGGGAAATGCATATGAATATCTATTAGGGAAGTTCTCAGAAGGTTCAGGCAAGAGTGCAGGAGAATTCTATACACCAAGAGAGGTAGCTCAGTTGATGG
This sequence comes from Candidatus Woesearchaeota archaeon, assembly GCA_964641875.1. Lineage (GTDB taxonomy): Archaea > Nanobdellota > Nanobdellia > Parvarchaeales > Parvarchaeaceae > Parvarchaeum. The sequence goes on from CAZXLU010000008.1 coordinate 18,870, forward strand.
GAAGAATACTGTCACCAGAGCCAGGTGAGTCTGTATATGATCCAGCATGTGGTTCGGGAGGTCTATTGATAAGGAGCTACGATTTTTTTGTGAAAAAGCATGGACGTGAAAGTACTTTGGATTTCCCAAAACTCTATGGACAGGAGATAAACCGTCTTACCTATGCAATGTCAAGAATGAATGCAATCATCCATGACATAGATTCTGCTGAAATAAGGATCGGAGATACGATGGAAAGACCTGCTTTCACCAACTCAGATGGTTCTCTGATGCAATTTGATAAGGTTACTGCGAACCCAATGTGGAACCAGAACTTTGACCCACAACAACTGAAAAATGATCCCTACAATCGTTTTATCTATGGAATACCGCCTAAATCAAGCGGTGATTGGGCGTGGATACAGCATATGCTAGCTACAGCCAAGAAGAGAGTGGTGGTAGTCTTAGACCAGGGGGCCCTTTTCAGGGGAAATACCGAGGGGAAAATAAGGAAATCAGTTATAGAGAAAGATTTGGTTGAATGCGTGATCTCTTTGCCTGAGAAACTTTTCTATAACACAGGTGCCCCTGCGGCTATACTGATATTCAACAAGAATAAGGAATCGCAGAGGAAGGACAAAATCTTGTTCATTGATGCATCGCAGGAGTTTGGTAAGCATAAGGAGGTCAGGAGACTAAATCAGCTCTACCCTGAGCATATAGATAAGATTGTGAACACATTAAATTCTTTTCAAGATCAGGAAGGATTCTCATCCGTAAGACCAAAAGATTTCGTTCTCAGCCAGGACGGAAACCTGAATGTCACGCTTTACGTATCAAAGATAGATTATGAGGAAAAGATAGACATAAAGAAAGTACTGTCAGATATTTCTGAAGTTGATAACAAGCTCAAGGAGATTGACGAAAATCTAAACTCCTATCTGAAGGAGCTTGGCTACTATGACTAGACCAGGGTACAAGATGACAGAGATCGGGGAAATACCAGAGGAGTGGAAAACAAGAATTTTTAAACAGGATATGATATTAAGGAGGAAAGAAACTAAAGGTAAAAACGATAAAATAAATATTATTCCTATGGAGCTAATTCCAGAAGACGGTTTGTTTTGTAAATATAGAGAAGCCAGTCTTGGCGAAGTAATACCTCCAACATACTGTGAAACTGGTGACATATTGTTTCCAAAAATTACTCCTTCGGTTGAAAATGGTAAACAGTGTATAGTCCCTGATTTACCAAAGGGTTATTCATTCTCTACATCTGAGGTTTTTGCTATCGTGGCAAGTAAATCTTGGGATAATAGATTTATTTTTTACCTTTTAAAGTTAAACCACTTTCGTCAGAATCTAATCAACAGTATGGTGGGAACAACTGGAAGACAGAGAGTGACAAAAGAGGCTTTAATGAATCTCGTTCTCCCATTTCCTACTCTTTTAGAGCAGCAAAAAATCGCTGAAATCCTCTCAACTACGGATGAAACAATGCAGAAGGTGGAGGAAGAGATAAAGCTGACAGAACGAATCAAGAAAGGATTGATGCAGACCCTCCTGACAAGAGGTATAGGACATACGAAATTCAAGATGACTGAGATCGGAGAGATACCAGAGGAATGGGATATAAAACAATTGCATGAAGTTGCTGATGTAAGGAAAGAGATAGTTCAACCTATTGAGTATGAGTCAGAGCACTATGTAGGTTTAGAAAATATAACTTCGGGGCAGCTGAAGATTTTTACTTACGGTGATCCCTCTAATCTGAAAAGCTCAAAATTTATGTTTAAAGTGGGGGACGTACTATATGGGAAACTCCGTCCGTATCTTGACAAAGTTGCTGTAGCTGAAACTGGGGGAATATGCTCAACAGATATAATTCCCATTGTTAGCAAGAATTCGGATGTTCGGTTCTTAGCATACATACTACACTCAGATTCTTTTTTGCGATTTGTTGAATCAACAACATCTGGAACAAATCATCCTAGGACTTCTTGGAAACTCATGAGCCTGTTTATATTGCCTTTTCCACCACTAATAGAGCAGCAGAAAATCGCTGATATACTCTCAACAGCAGATAACAAAATAGAACTTCTTAAAAACAAGAAGGAGCACTTAGAAAAAATGAAGAGAGGTCTAATGAATGACCTTCTAACTGGAAAAGTTAGGGTAAAATTAGACTCATTCAGAGGTGAAAACTGATGGCTGCTTTTGCATCTGAAAAATCCAGTGTTCAGAATCCGATTATAGAATATGCAAAGCAGATAGGATGGAATTATCTAAGCCCCGATGACGCACTAAGGAGCAGAGGAGGAGAAACTGGTCTTATTTTAAGACAAATTTTCTCATCCCAGATAATAAAATTGAACTCTGACTTTAACGCAAATCTTGAAACAGCTAATATGATAATCAAGAGACTTGAGAACAGCATCATAGCCAATATTGAGGGGAATCAGAAGGCATGGGAACACCTCATAGGAATGGGAACAGTATTTATTCCTGAAGAAAGAAGGGACAGGAATGTGAAGCTGATAGATTTTGATAAACCAGAAAGAAATGTATTCCACATAACAGATGAAATGAGGTTTACTAACGGAGTGAAGGCGAACAAGCCTGATGTTGTTTTCTTCATCAATGGAATACCTGTATTCGTTCTGGAAGCAAAGGCACCTTATCGTTTAGATGGTATTCAAGACGGACTCAACCAAATTAAAAGATATCATGAAGAAACACCAGAGATGATGGTGATCCCGCAATCATACCAGGTCACAAACATACTGGACTTCCTCTATGGACCTACTTGGAATTTCTCAAGCAAGAACGTATTTTCTTGGAGACTTGAGAATGACCTAAAACTCGAGGATCAGGTGAAATCATTCTTCTCTCTGAATAGAGTTCTCATCTTCCTTAGAGACAACATTCTCTTTGTCAAGCAGGATGATGAGTTAAAGAAGGCCGTGCTAAGACCACATCAGGTAAGAGCTACGGAGAGAATACTTGATAGAAGTCTTGAACCGAAGAAGAGAGGACTCATATGGCATACACAGGGATCAGGCAAAACATACACAATGATAATAGCAGCAAAGAAGATAATGGAACACAGATTGATAAAAAGACCAATAATTCTGATGCTTGTTGATAGAAATGAATTGGAAAGTCAGCTTTTTAGCAATCTTTCTGCCCTGGGTTTCGAGAACGTTCACGTCACAGAAAATAAAAAAGAACTGCAATCCCTTCTGAAATCTGAAACTTCAACAATCATAGTATCAACAATACAGAAATTTGAAGGAATGCCCGAGAAGATAAACTTGAGCAGTGAGATATACGTTTTTGTGGATGAAGCTCACAGAACAACTGGAGGGAAATTGGGTAACTTTCTTTTAGGGGCGATACCAAATGCGACTTTCATAGGCTTCACTGGTACGCCAGTGTCGAGAACCTCAGGGAAGAATGATACATTTCTGATTTTCGGGAGGGATGATCCTGAAGGCTACCTTGATAAATACAGCATCAAGCAATCAATAAGGGATGGCACCACTCTTCCGCTAAACTATTCACTAGCACCCAACAGAATGCTTGTAGACAGGGAAACGCTTGAAAAGGATTTCCTCAGGAATGCGGAGATTGCTGGAGTATCTGATATTGAAACGCTCAACACAATCATGGAAAAACAGGTCACGCTCAGAAACATGATGAAGAACAGGGAAAGGATGGAGAGCATTGCACAGTACATTTCTGAGCATTTTAGAAGGAACGTCGAACCTCTTGGATATAAGGCATTCCTGGTTGCAGTAGACAGGGAAGCTTGTGCTCTTTACAAGGATATACTTGACAAATACCTGCCTCCGTCATATTCAAGTGTGATCATAAGCCCTGGACACAACGACAAGGAAGAGCTGAGGAAATACCATACAACAGAGGATGAAGAGAGGGAGATAAGGAAGGCTTTTAGAGACCCGGCGAAGGAACCCAAGATACTCATAGTCACTGAGAAACTGCTCACGGGATTTGATGCCCCTATTCTTTATTGCATGTATCTCGACAAACCAATGAGGGACCATGTTCTTCTTCAGGCAATAGCGAGGATAAATAGACCCTATGATTCTCAGAATGGAAGAACCAAGCCCGCAGGTCTGATAATAGATTTTGTGGGGGTATTCAGAAGACTGAGAGATGCACTGGAATTTGATTCAAAAGATCTATCTGACTTAGAGGATGTTATTCAAGACATAGAGGTCTTGAAAAAGAGCTTTTCAGATAAGATTGATTCTATGAAAAACGATTATCTCAGCAGGCTCAGCAATACCACGCCGGATAGAGTGATAGGCGAACTTCTTGAGAACTTCAGGGAACCCAATGAGAGGCAGAAATATTACACCAGATGGAAGGAGATAGAGGATGTGTATAACATCATTTCTCCAGACGATTTCCTGAGACCGTATTTGGAAGATTTCGAAAAATTTGCAAGGATATACAATATCCTTAAATCATACTACGATAATAAACAGAAACCAGATCTCGATCTTTCAGAAAAGACAGCACAACTTGTGAGAGAGAACACATCAATCGGTGATTTCAATCAACCAAAATCTGTATACACGATAGATAACAACACTCTGGAAAGAATAAAATCAGAACAAAAGACTGATAGGGAGAGGATTCTCAGCATGATAAACAGTATTATGAATGAGGTGAGGGAGAAAATGGGGAAAGAATCGTATCTCATATCCATCGGTGAAAGGGCTGAGGAAATAGCTAAGTCATACAGAGAAGGACAAGAATCATCGGAGAATACGGCCAGGGTACTTGAATCGATGATCGAGGAAATGAATGAAGCTGAGTCAGAAAAGAAGAAAATGGGAATGACAAGTGACATATTCTCCCTTTACTGGTTCCTGAAGAATAAAGGTATAGGGACTTCTGATAAGATTGCCAGCGAGATGATTCCAGTATTTTCCAAATATTCTAACTGGAGAACAAATCCGAGACAGGAGAGGGATGTCAGGCTTGAACTTAACAAAGCAATGTCCAGATACACAATGGAGAGCGTAAAAGATGATTCAAGAATATTACAAATACAGAAGAACACAGAAATAGCAAAAGAAATAGTGGATAAGCTGAAGGCGAACGTTAATGGCAAATAAGGAAGAGTTCAAGAATCTGGTATGGACAATGGCCAAAGAAATCAATGCAAAACCTAAACAGATAAGAATAAGATCTATGAAATCCAAACTTGGAAGCTGTTCTCCAAAGAAAATAATCACATACGATTGTTCCGTACTATCACTGCCAGAAAACCTGCAGAAAGAGGTAATACTCCATGAGCTGCTTCATCTGAGGTACAAAAATCACGGAAAATTGTTCAAGGCAGTGCTGAAGACGTACGTTGAAGACCTGAATGATGGCACATTCTAGAAAGCATTAATAGCCCTATATATTCATTATCAATATGGAAGAATTTACTGGAAATTGCAGGAGCATTGAGGACTGCAACAGGCAATACCGAATGTTATGGGAAAAATACAAAAGAAAAGCTAGCCTACCAAAAAAATTTTCAGAATATCTGAAATTCTGGCCACAGCAGTATCCAGCTGAAAAGATGAAGAATGGAGGGATTCTCTTCATTAGTCTAAACCCTGCATTTAATAAATATGTAAAAACTCTGCTGACTATTAAAAGCACCAGGGACCTATCTGACCCATGCATTGTAAATTGCGTTGTAGAAGAGCATAGGAGCGCTCTATCCCCCGATAAGGAAGGAAAATTATACTCCTACTACGAGGAGCTAAGAAAAATTGCGATCATAGTTAAAAAGGATATAAATTGGTGTAATCTAGACCTCATTCCTATCAGAGGTAGCAATCAATCAGATGTGATCGATGCCCTTAAACTAAAGCTTGATCACAAAGCAGAAAGGAATGTTAAGGAGTTCTTACAGGACAGCACGAAGATAGCTACGAGTATGATCGATATTATAAACCCGTCAGTAGTAGTTGTGGTTAACGGATTTATTAGAGACCTAATTGAAGACTGCTTTATAGATCACAAGCACGAGGAAAATTGCAGTCTGGTGAAGAATTTGGATATTGTCAATAGGAAGAAATCAAGAAAAGATAATGAATTACAAATTAGAGTTAGAGGATCATACAGGCCTCTTATACTTTTCAAAATGCTGTCTGGCAGGCATCCCATAAAGAAAAAAGAGAAAGAAGTCTTAGTGCAACAGATCAAAACCAAGATCAAGAAGGCTGAGAAATTTTTAGGACAGCAAGAAGAACAGCCAAGTCCAGTATGATCTCTATGATGATTATGACGGCAATCAGAGGTGCCCTGTTCAGGTCCATCCTTCCACGAATTCCTTCATCTCTAACTTGTCCCTTTCATCGAAACCATTCTTCGCATAATGGTTCAGTTCAGTCAGCTCGTCATGCCCCTGCGAAAGGGCGATGTCCATTATCCTTTCAGGATATAGGGAAAGCAGCCAGGATCCATATGTCTTCCTGAAAGACTTTGCAGATAATCCCTTGATCAGCCTGAAGTTGTACGAGAGCCACTTGTCGAAGGCTGATCTTGAGGGTACCTTTAGATCGAACAGCTGAGGTAGGACGGCCCTTCCCATTATGCTGAGGTTGATCGTTCTTTCCCTCTGTTTCCTCTTTGCCTTCTTCTCCGCCCATTCAGGGAGGTATATGAACTTCCCTGACAGCCAGTCGGGATTCTTCCTCAATCTCAAAAGTTCCTCGTACCTCATCCCCGTAAGGAGAATGCAGTCAAGGAGTATCTGCTTGTCCCTCTTCACAGATTCCCTTATCATCTTGTATTCTGACGGTCTCAATATTCTCACGCCTCCCTTCATGATTGGATGTTCCTTTGGCATTATCTGCTCCCTCACGTTTTGTCTATAATGGGGAGAAATTCAATGTTTTTCCGCTTTCCAGTACGACGTATATGTGGATTCGCCATCATTTTCTCCCTATTTTGGGCTAAAACACATAGAAGAAAAGAAAGATTTGAAAATGTCAGGTTTTCCTTTTCCTGTTTCTGGTTACGGTCACAACCACTGTGGCAGCAATTGCTGCTATTACAACTATAACGACGATCAGCAGGAATGAGAATGACGAAGGCGTAGTAACTTTTGTAAGTTTTTGGGGGTATACTTTCACTGGAGCATCGTTGGAAATACACTCAGATGGTCCTTAAAAAACGGAGAGGTGGAGAAGGCAATAAGGAGGACGGTAAGACCCGTTCTTCTATGCACTGATGTGCAGATACAAAAGAGCGAGATCATAAAGGTTTACCTGGATAAGGACGAGGTTGAGAAGGTGTGGAGAATAGGAAAGGGATCGCTCGGATTCAACGCAATCAAGCACTGGAGGTGTGACAAGGTAGTATCATACCTGTTCGTCTGTTACATGTCCTATCTTCTATGGGTATCTATAAGGATGAAACTAAGAGAGGCGAAGTTCGATCTATCGCCAGATAAGGCGATGATCTTCGTGAAACACATAGAGATGGTGAGATTCTCATTATCTAGGAGAGAATATCACGAATTCCCAAAGACAGTGAGAGTAAAGGAGAAACTTCGGGAAAGGGTAGGAATATCATATCAGAAGGATACTGTAATAGTTAAATAAGACGGGATTCAGGTTAGTTGAGGTTTCTGTTTAGTACAATGTCTCTTGATGGTCCTTCCGCCAATTTGGGATAAAACTGAAAGTCAAGGACATAAAACTATCCAAAAAGTAACCTAATGTTAAAGCGATGAACAGAGAGAATAGCAGGGAATAAAGTAAATTATATTTAAAAATGAAATCGTATAATATCAGAAAACTCAGAGGAAAAGAACCAAATAATCCGATTATAGAGCCAATAAAATTACCCCTCACGTTTCCAAATAATGAATCCAGAATATCGATTCCTCCAAGGAAGAAGTAGATAGGTATCATAAGAGGTACTACCTTGGAAGTAAGGTCTTTGAAACCGTGGGAAAAAAGAAACTCTGAGACAGGAAACGGGTCTACGAGAAATAAAAACATGCTAGATACGTTGCTTGAATTTATGTAATTTACATGAAAGGTGTAAAATATAATACCTAGGCTAATCAGTACCGCCCCTAAAACAATCGAAAACCTTTCTGCATTTATCTTTGTCAGAATAGTCCATGGAAAAACAATAAACACGGGAGAGAACATAACACCTAGAGCAGCAAAATTACCAAAGGTGGTCGTAGAGAAACCATACACGAAAACGGAAGGATGCAAAAAATTATACAAAAGAATCAACACAAAAAAAACAGCAACAGAAATAACTATTGACATAATAATTAATGTGACTTTTCTCAATTCCTTAAATATGCCGATGGCTAGGATTGAAATGTCTATACCAAACAATATCACTAATAATATGATATATTGAGTAATGTATCGCAAACTAGTTAGGTTAGCCGCGATGAGTGCCATCAAAGCGACTGACATAGCAAAAAATAATATCCACGTGGCAGCCCAGAGATGGTTTGCCTTATTTTTTTCTAAAACCTCCTTATTATAGATAAGCCCCACATAATATACAATATATGTCATATTAAATGTTTTGGGGCCGCTCTGATGTGACTGAGCAGCATATGCTCCACTCGTTTGGTTCTTTTTCAGGCGACACTTTTCAGTAAAAGAGAATTTCTAAAAACCACGACATTTTACCAGGTCTGGTAACAGGGTGTCCCATATTTCGTCAAACGACGACATCCATACTCTGTCTCTTTTGAGATAAAACGTCTCCTTTTTCACTCGTAAACTTAATAGTACTAATGTGCGTAGTTAAATGTCAAACAAAATCACGTCTGTTCTAGATTTTCAATAGATTGAATTGTTCTTACCTTTTCCTGAACTTTTACCACGAGATCCGTCAACGGAGAATTATATAGTTTCCGATCCTTGCTAGGTTTGTTCTCTTGTAAAAACACTTTAGCTTAGATTCTTAAACCTCTCTAGAGGAACCATAGAACGATTCTAAGTTCGCTGCTCACAATGAAATTAAAAGGTTCAAAGTTCTTACCTTTGAATACTAGCTTAATCTTCCCGCTGAACTAAGTTCTATGCTTTGTCTAGCAGCCTCCTATGTGACCAAATTACTCTAAGAAAGATTGAAATAGACTATAAGAGTAATCAGTCAATGGACAAAAAAGAGGTAATGAAGAGATATATCGATAAATATATTATCAAACTAACCTCTCCGAACACCACTAAGGAAGTTGAGAAGTCTTTACGAACAAAATTTGAGAATGAAAACAATCTAAAAAGTAATTTAAGATTTAGTTCCTCAGACGTGGCTGAAGAAATCGCCAAACACATAATGAACTCAAGGAGTTTAAGTAAAGGGGAATTTGTATCTGAACTGCAAAAGGTCCCATGGATAAAAACTTCTATTCCAGAAGAAAAGATGAAATTAATCTACGACACAAATGTAAGCGAGGAAAGTCTGTTTTTCAAGGTAGAAGATTTACCGAAATTAAATCAAAAGGAGTACTTGAAGAGGATAGAAGAAGAATACGGGAAAAGAGCTATGAAAAAGCACGAAGAAGAGATTAAGCGAACTGAGGAAGAAATAAAAAAAGTTATGGACGAATACAAGAAGAAAAACGAAGAGCTTGAAAAATTCCAAAGCGAACTTAACAAACTTCCTCCTGATTTCCAAATACAAGACCTGGAAAACCAAGTGGTAAAAATCGATCTAGACAAGAGTGAGCTTGAGTCGACCGTTTGGTGGAGCAAGCTTGACTTACCCGCTAATCCCTTCGAGACCAATATGGGACTTACTGGGTTTGCAAGCGACGAATATGAAAACGTGGTTGTTAAAACTCCGTTGCTTAAGAAATACAAGAATGAACTTAGTCAAAATCCAGAAGCCTTTGCGGGTAAAACAATTATGCTAATCGGTGACTTCGGCTCAGGGAAGACAACTATTTTCCAATATCTATCATATTTCTCAATGTCCTTTGATATTTTGCCTCTAAACCTAATCCTCACTCCTTCCGACAGTGTGTCTAATCTGAATTCTCAATTATTAGAGGAGTTGATTGCAGAATTATCCGAGAATTTTAAAAGAATAAAAAAATTCGACCCTAGATCAGATAGGCCTAACGGAATTGCCATGCGATATTGTGCAGACTTACTAAATGAACTTCAGTCCGACATTCAGCACGGTTTCCTCGTCTTCATTGATGGCTTACACAAAGGTGACGCCTATGTTCAACAGTCTCTGGATTTTCTTAAGCAAATTCAAAACGTATTGGAATATTTTAGTAATCATTCCATAAAAATCGGATTTTTTATTTCTGGCTCTCCTTTATGGGATAATGAACTTTCAAAGAAGCCGTCGTTATCTGGGAGCATTTACAGAAAAGATACGATTCCAATACTGACAGAGGATTATGCGATTGAAGCAATCGAAAGGAGGATTAATTTATATCATACTAACGAACCACAGGTTCTGACTGTTGACAGAAAATCGCTCCAAAGGGCATTTGTGATCCTCGGTGACAGGCTTAGAAAGGTTGTAACATTTAGGGATTTCATAGATCATATAAGAGAGAGGCTTGAGATTAATGAGTTTGAGGAAGTTGGCATATCCGTAAAGATACACATCGAAACGGCAGACGCTGTCAAAGCATCCTTAAAGGGCACTTCAATAGGGGTCAAATACGATTCTATTCTAAAAGAGATTTTGCCGTCAATACAAGTTCGGTTGGCATTCAAAAGAATAATGCCGGTTATCTTGAGGGAAGGAATTTCCGAAAAAGACCAGGATTTCAGGAATTATTTGGGAGTCTTAAGATTACTTAAGAAATATGACCTTATCGTTCAAAGGAAATCTGAAGACGGATATAGATTCAAATGGTATTTTTCAGATGAATTTGCAAGTTCTATTGTAGAAGTAAGCAAGAAACTTAAGATTTCACCGACAAAAGTCGTAATATCTATGTTTGAGGAAGAAACCTTGGCCAGAGTGGAAGAAACCAGCACTATTTATGCATCTTCTATTAAGGAAATAAACAACATGATTGCGCTTTGGAAAGATTCAAATCCGGATGTGGCAAAGCATTTAGAATCCTGTAAAGAAGAAATTCGAGTGATCAATACCAATATAAAGGACATTTCCCAAATAAACCCTAGAAACTTAAGAGAGGCCGTAATTAGCATTATCAAAGCTATCAATCTTGTATTGCATAATCAAGTTTCAGACGAAAACGATTTCGAGAGTTTTTCAAACTCGTGGGCAGTTCCTGAAAATATTTCTGAGATCGGAGAATTCGCAAACAATGAAATTTCTGTACCCTTTGAAAGCAGTGCTATATTGGGTATGCTACACAATCACAACAAGTACATTTTTCAACTTCTAATCCTACTATCAGATTTAATGCGGGGAGAGTCAATTTCTAAATTAGCTGGAAGAGATATATCTTTATCTGAGTTTCAATCAATCCATCTTTTAAGACTTAAATTCCTAAATCAGTCTTATGAGGAAGTCATAGATGGGGTCTGTACGCATCTTGAATCAAACATTAGAGAGGTTGGATATCCATGTATGAGGGCGATTTGGAGCCAAAAGGCATTCGATTCATTGCCTGAGGATATCCAAAAGAGTGTACTTAATCTACCTAATAGGGGACATCCGCGCACGAAAAGGGATTTAGATTCTAATTTCTTCTTTAGCGTTTCAAGAAGTGAATATTCAAAAATTTTATTCAAAAGAGAAGTTTTCAAGGCTCTGTTTAACGACATACTTGTTAGTAATGATGATCAAACTAAGTTTCAGAACCTTATGCGTTTATCATTTTCCCTCGATGATAGGAGGGCTCATAGAGAAAGAAAGGAATATTTCAGAGAACACGCAACGGAAATTGGAGACATACTGAAAGGCCTTCCATGGATGCTCGAGAAATTTCATAAAATGGAGCAGAACTTCCTTGTAGAGTGCGAAGTAATTCTCAGGAACGAAAATGATAAACTCATCTCTCAATTTAAGCCTTCTTTGAAGGATTCTGTTCATCCCGTTGACATAATCTTATCTAAGGACGATTTAAGGAGTATAACAATGAAGATACTTGAACCACTCGCAGCTCGAGATCGACCGCTTACTATGTTAGGCGGGTTATTACAGGAAAGCGGGCAAGAACCCGAAATGTACTTATCAGTCTTGAGGACTCTTCTTAGTCAGGGCTACATACAGTGGCATAAGAACAAGACTTTTCCAATCCTAATTTCTATCACTGCAAACGGTACAGAATGGCTCTCTAAACATAAAATATAGAGATGAAAGAAATGGTGCTTTGTTAATTCCAATTCAATTCCCTATGGATATTAATTTGGCTTTAACTCTCATGATATAGGTTACCCTAAGATCAGATACTTTTCAACAGATTGGTTTCTAGTAAAGGACGGTTTTATATGGTTTGTGGTGGTTAGTTAAGGTGCGAATAAATCTCGCCCCGATGCAAACGTAATCGTCCGTTAGGTCTTAGCATAAATATTATAGAGGGTGTACTCCGTAGATACCATATTCCTCCTCGTCATATCTGTAACGTATTTATGACATATTTATCAGTAAAGAATCCATGCGTTACCTATAATCCCAACATGACATTCGTACTGTGTTTGAAAGACGTGACTGTGTCACAAAGTATGTGTAGGTCACGGGTACCTCTTGCTGAACATTTCCTTCAACTCGTCCCTGCATTTAAAATATCCGTTAAGGACTCTATGAGAATACTTCTCATTGAGTTCCGCCACCCTCAGATAAACGATCTTGAGCGCTGATTCCTCTGTTGGAAGGGAATCTATCACCTTTATGCGTCTTCTCACTTCCTTGTTCATCCTCTCTATGATGTTGTTGCTGTGTATTGATCTCCTTATTGCCTGAGGGTACTGGAAATAGGTGAACAGGTAGTTCACCTTCTTCTCCAGGTTGTATATCTG
>CAZXLU010000009.1:0-29210 GCA_964641875.1 Candidatus Woesearchaeota archaeon
CGGCAATGTGGTCTAATAATGCAATAGATTATTACTCTCCCTCCGCTCCTCCAAACGGAGTAATGCCTTCTGTTACAGTAGGCTATTTGAATGGAGAATCCAACTAAACGTATAAATTCATAAACATCTTTATTAATTAATGAATTCTAATAGCATAAAGACAGTTGTTACAGTTGGGCCAGCGTGCGATTCTTATGAAATGTTAAAAAAGATGGTTTTAGAAGGAGCAAATATATTTAGGTTCAACCTTTCACATGGTAATGAAGAGTACTTCAAGAAAGCCGTTGCTAATTTAAGAAAGGCAGAAAAAGAGACAAAAAGAAAAATTTTAATATTTTTTGATTTGCCTGGGCCGAAATTAAGAACAGGAAAAGTTCACGGTGATAAATTGGAGATAAAAGAAGGTTCAGAGTATACATTCGGTAAAAATGGGCAGATACAAGTGGCAGAGGACATAATAAAGACAATAAACATGAAAAGTAAGCTCCTTTTATCAGACGGGAAGATAGAATTTAAACCAATTAAAAAAGAGATGGGCATGCTTATAGCGAAGGCAATGAACAGCGGTGTCTTATTGAATGAACAAAGCATAAATTTTAAGGGGATATCTTATCCTGGAAAGTACCCTACAAAAAAAGATGAAGCTGGAATAAAATTTGGTTTAAGCCTTGGCATAAAAACGTTTGCATTGTCATTTATATCAAGTGAAAAAGACATAAAGTCAGCAAGGAAGGTTGCTGGAGAAGAGATTACAGTTATAGCTAAGATAGAAAGGATAGAAGCAGTAAAGCATTTCGATGAAATTGTAAAAGAAACCGATATCGTGATGATAGCTAGGGGAGATTTAGGTCTGAATATGGATATAGCAGATTTACCCGAAATACAGAAAAGGCTATTATCAAAATGCAATGAGAATAGTAAGCCGGTTATAACTGCAACACAAATGCTAGAATCAATGACAAATAATGTAATGCCAACAAGAGCGGAGGCAGATGACGTTTTTACTGCTATATCTGAAGGGACTGATGCGGTTATGCTTTCAGAGGAAACGGCTATAGGAGTTTATCCGTTGAAAGCCCTGAGAATGCTTAAAAAGATAATATCCAAGTATCGTTATTCAGGAGCTGTAAAAAGGTATAAAATAAATGACGAGCATGATGCGATACTTAATGCCGCAATGGATATTTGTATAAACACAAAAACGAATAAAATAATAACATTTACTCCTTCTGGCAGAAGTGCGTTTAAATTATCAAGATATCACTTGCCAATTGAAATTCTGGCAATTACAGACAATGAACTTGCATTTTCCAGAGTTTCTTTTAGTAGGTATGTAAAGCCCGTTCTAGTAAAGAAATTGAATATAGCAGAAAAATCGCTATTTAAAATTGCAAGGGATAACAAAATAAAGAAAGCTCTAGTAATTTCTGGCTTGTCTTTAAGCGAGAATTCTACAGAAAGTATAAGAATAATAAGCTTCTAATCGAAATATAAATAAAATGTTAAGCTATTTAAAGTTAAAAAATCTATATCTGTAAATAAAACATGTAGGTTATACTTATGGGACATCAAATAACAAAGAAAAGTACTCCTAGAAGGGGAAGTATGCAGTATTACCCAATAAAGAAGAGCAAGAGGGCATACAATACTTTTTCAAATATCCGAAATTTAGAAAAGAATGAAATAGCAGAATTTGCCGGTTATAAAGTTGGAATGTTGCAGTTAACCTATGTAGACTCTGATAAAAATTCACCTACATTTAAGATGGAGGTTATGACAAATGCAACAGTAATAGAAGTACCTCCTTTGCTAGTTTGTGCGGTTAGATTTTATAAGAATGGTTCTTCTATTAGTGAGGCCTGGGGAACTGGTCTAAATAAATTTATCATGAGGAAAGTAAAATTCAAGGAGAATAACAAAGCAATAGATGATTTTAATGGGAAATTTGATGATTTAAGATTAATCGTTTCAACACAGCCATGGAAAATAAACCTAAAGAAAAAACCAGAAATATTTGAAATTTCTGTTGGTGGAAAACTAGAAGAAAAAATATCATTTTCCAAAGAACTTTTAGGAAAGGAAATTGATGTTTCCTCAGTTATAAAAGATGGAAACTTTATAGACGTGGCTTCTGTAACCAAAGGAAAGGGTTTCACAGGATCTGTAAAACGTTATGGTGTAAAGATATATCCAGTCCATGCCAGTAAATCCAGGAGAAAAGCTGGTAATTTAGGTGCTGAGACAATGGCAAAGGTCCAGTTTACAGTGCCACAGCACGGTAGACTTGGCTTTAATTCAAGAGTTGAATACAATAAATTTGTTTTCAGAGTAATAAAAAACCCAGAAGAAGCGAATATAAAAAGCGGGTATAAACGTTATGGAAATTTGAATAGCTCAGTTTTAATAATTAAAGGCTCCGTTCCAGGTAGCACTGGGAGATTGATAATTATGAGAAAGGCTATACGTCCAACCAAAAAGGCGGAACCAGTGAAAGTAAATCTTTTAAATTAATATGGTAAAAGTTTTTTCTATTGATGGGAAAGAAAGCGGAAATGTAGATTTACCGGAAATTTTCAATACAAAAGTTAATTACATCACACTAAAAAAAGCGTTTATAGCAGAACAATCAGAGTCTTTTCAGCTAAAATATACGGATCCTATGGCTGGGAAAAGAAAGGTCGCGCGGTTGACTAAAAGAAGAAGGTCCTATAAAACAAGTTATGGCAGAGGTTTAGATAGAACGCCTAGAAAGACCCTTTCTAAAATAGGAACAAGTTTCTTTTATGCTGGTGCTGTAGCTCCAAACACAGTCGGCGGAAGAGAAGCCCATCCTCCAGTTGCAGAGAAGAAAATTGTAAAAGAGATAAACAAGAAAGAGAAAAGATTAGCTATAAAAATTGGGATATCCTCATCAACAAATATTAAAGAAGTCTCAAAATTTCATAATTTAAGCGGGATAAATGAATTGCCAATCGTAATAGACGGTAAACTTGAGGATATAAAGAAAACTAAAGATGCTATAAAATTGCTTTCAGTTATTGGTTTAAATGGTGAATTGAATAGAATAAAAGAGAGAAAGATAAGAAGTGGAAAGGGCAAATTAAGAGGGAGGAAATACAAAAAGAAATTACCGTTGGTAATAATCTTAGGAAAAGACGAGAAGCCTTCTAAAGCGTTTGATAATCTAAATATATTAATCAAAAAAGTAAGTGAATTAAAAGTTGCAGATGTTTCACAAGCTGGTAGGCCTGGAAGATTGCTTGTATGGACTAAGGCAGCAATAGAAAACTTGAGGTAAAAATGGAAGAAAATATTAAATACATACAAAGTTTATTGAGCGGAGAAAAAGCAACTAGATTGATGCAGACAGAGAACAAACTATCTTTTATAGTTTCAAAGGATTCAAATAAAGTGTTAATTAGAAAAGAAATAGAAACCCTATTGAATGTAAAAATCGAAAGGATAAATATAATAAATAGAATGGATTCGAACAAAGTTGCTATAGTTAAGCTAAAAGCAGATTATCCTGCGATGGATGTTGCTACTAAATTAGGAATGATCTAAGTAATTATTGATTCAAAACATTTTTAAATTAAAATATTATAAGATAGCTAATGCTGATAGGTCGTAAAATTAAGTTACTAGGCGATGAATTGGAGGGAGTAGTAGTTGATGAAACTAAGAACACCCTCTTAGTTAAGACACAAAGCGGATTAAAAAGAGTTATAAAGGATGGAAAGAGATTTATAGTAAATATGAGTAACAAAGAAATAAAAGTGTATGGAAGTGAAATAAGGATGAGGCCATGGGAATATGTTGTATGAAGATTTGAAAAAACCAGAAATTGAATGCAATGATATACGTTGTCCTTATCATGGAAATTTAAGGGTTCACGGTAAAAGATTTGAAGGAGTAGTTACGTCTGCAAAGGCAAACAAGACTGCAGTAGTTAGCTGGACGGTTTTTAGAAAGCTAGAGAAATATGATAGGTACATCAAAACAAGGAGTAAAGTGCTTGCGCATAATCCTGAATGTATATCTGCTAAAGTCAATGATAAGGTTGTTATATATGAGACAAGGCCTATAAGTCGTTGGAAAAAATTTGTAATTGTGAGGAAATTATAGGATGGGAACAGGAAGAAAAGGAGCAGGTTTGAAGCCTATAAGGGCCAAAATAACCAAGTCGATAAATGTTGGAAGTTGGATAATGGTAGCAGATAATTCTGGCGCTAAGATAGTCAAAGTTGTTAATGTTAGAAATTACCATGGGGTAAAAGACAGACAGCCAAAATGTGGTGTTGGGGATACAATATTCGTTGTTGTTAAAAAAGGATCTCCAGATACAGTACATAAGAAATTTCCTGCTGTTGTTGTAAGACAGAGGAAAGAATACAGAAGGCATGATGGTACAAGAATCTCATTTGAAGATAATGCTTGTGCCATAGTTAAAGATATAGAAAAATATGAACCTCAAGGAACAATAATAAGGGGGCCAATTGCCAGGGAAATATCAATACGCTTCCCAAATATAACTAAAATTGCGTCTAAAATAGTATGAAAAATAATCAATTTAGCAGAAGTTGGGTTTCAAGTGTTTCTCCAAAGAAACAGAGAAAATATAGGTATAACTCTCCCATACATATAAAGAAAAAAATGTTAGTGGCACATTTGTCAAAGGAATTGAGGTTAAAATATAAGACAAGAAATTTTATGGTTAAGAAAGGAGATACAGTATTAATAATGCGTGGCAAGTTTAAAGGTAAGGAAGGTAAGATAGATAGAGTTTATACAAAACAGCTTAAAGTCAGTGTGGATTCCGCTAAAAACATAACAAAAAAAGGAAACAAAGTGCCTTTTA
Organism: Candidatus Woesearchaeota archaeon; assembly: GCA_964641875.1. Classification (GTDB taxonomy): domain Archaea; phylum Nanobdellota; class Nanobdellia; order Parvarchaeales; family Parvarchaeaceae; genus Parvarchaeum. Next base: position 4,859 of record CAZXLU010000009.1, read on the forward strand.
AAATAAGGCCTTCTGCACTTATGATATTAGATTTAAATCTTGCAGATGGGAGGAGGTTAAGTAAATTAGAGTCATATGGCAAAACACGGTGAATCAAAGCATTTTAAAAGAAGTGTGGTTACTAATGCATTAGTAATACCTAGAAAGAAATATAAATATTATACAAAGCCATTGCCTGGAAAACATAGCAGTAAAGAGGGAGTTTCACTCCTTGGATTTTTGAGAGATGTATTGAAAATAGCTTCAAATGCTAGAGAGGCAAGGTATTTAATAAAAAATGGTAAAGTTTATGTAGACGGAAAGAGAATATCTGAAGAGAAATATGTTGTAGGTTTCTCTGACATAGTTTCAATAAAAGAAGACTTCTTTTTAGTGTGGCTAGATAAAAGAGGGAAAATAATAGCATTGAAAATGGATGGAAAACAAAATACAAAGAGTATAAAAGTAATGTCTAAGCATAGTGGTAAAAAAGGTGCAAATGTTCTTTTTACTAATGATGCTAGGAATATAGTTTATGATAAAGATGATATACAAATAGGAGATTCCATAAAATTTGATTTTTTAAATAAAACTATAATTGGAAAGCTGCCATTTGAACAAGGTAGAAAGATTATTGTTTTTAGAGGTAAAAACGCAGGGAAAACTGGTAAGATAAAAGAAATAGTAGGAAGTATGACATTTATTGAAGGTAATGATGAGGAATTTGTAGCTTCATCGGATTCATGCATGGTGGTAGAATGATGGAAAATAAAATGAGGGAGATATTCGTTGAAAAAGTTACCTTGAATATTGGGGTCGGGGAACCAGGAGAAAGACTTGAAAAGATAAAGTCTTTGCTGGAACAAATTTCTGGTGCAAAAGTAGTTAAGACTGAAACCAAAAAAAGAATCCCGGAATGGGGTTTGAGGCCAGGATTGGAAATAGGCGTAAAAACTACTCTTAGGGGCGAAGAAGCAGAAGCAATTCTTAAAAGAATGTTTGCAGCAGTAGAAAACACAGTATTGCATTCTAATTTTGATAAAAATGGAAACCTTTCGTTTGGTATAAAAGAATATATACATATCCCAGGTGCAAAGTATGATTACACAATCGGAATTGTGGGTATGTCAGTTAGCCTTACTCTGGCAAGAAGGGGCTTTAGTATATCTAGAAAAAGAAATAAATCTAAAATTGGAAAATCACATCTGATAAAGAGAGAAGAAGCTTTGGAATTCATAAAGAATAAATACAATGTGAAGGTTATTTAATGAATCATGGAAACTCAATTTGAAAGGATTTTGAAAGTTCATTCATCTAATCCCGCAAAAAGGTATAGGTTTATGAAGTTCAACAAACATAAAATGCAGCCTCATGATAGGCGCGCGAATCTCTGTGTTAGGTGTAATAGGCCAGAAGGTCACATAAAAATACATGGTTTAAACTACTGTAGACAATGTTTCAGGGAAGTTGCTCTAGACCTTGGATTCAAGAAATATGGTAAGGAGGCTTAATTATGGTAGATTCTCTTTCAACTACATTTAACACTATAAATATTGCTAGAAGCGTTGGCAAAAGGTCTTGTGTTGTAGGACCAAAAAGCAAGCTTTTAATAGGAATGTTAGAAATAATGAAGAAAAACGGATATATAGATAATTATGAAATAATAAACGATGTAAGGGGGGGCTTTATAAAGATAGATATAAATGAACACATGAACGTGTGCAAAGCCGTTAGACCAAGAATGCCGATAAAAGCGGCAGATATAGTAAAGTATGAAAAAAGATATCTGCCTGCGTTAGGTTTCGGTATAATAATCATTTCAACAAATAAAGGAATAATAACAAATGAAGAGGCAAAACAACTTAGAATAGGAGGTAATCTTTTGGCTTATGTCTACTAAATTTAAGGTTGATATCTCGAATGCAGATGTCCAGATATCTGAAAAGGATATTGTTGTAAAAGGTAAAGAGGGCCAGCTTTCCTTATCTTTAGTGTATCCTTTTTTAAAGATAGAAAGAAAAGAAAACACACTATTAATAGAATCTGAAAAGGACAATAAATTTCAAAAAGCTATTGCTGGAACATTAGCAGCACAAATAAGAAATATGATAAAAGGTGTAAATGAAAACTATACTGCAGAGTTAGAGTTAGTTTATATGCATTTTCCGGCCTCAATGAAGCTGAATGGAAACAAGCTCATGGTTGAAAATTTCGTCGGAGAAAGGAAACCTAGAGAAATAACGATTTTAGAGGGTGTAAAGGCAGAAGTAAAGGGCAACAAAATAATATTATCAGGAACAGATAAATACAAAGTAGGTCAAATGGCCGGCACCATAGAATCGAAGATACAGATAAAAAAGAAAGACAGGAGAATCTTTAAAGATGGGATCTTTATAACTAAAAAGCCTTAATATGGAATTTAAAAAACATGATGCAGTTAAATTAAAAAGGGTCGGTAATTCCTGGAGAAAACCTACTGGGAAGAAGAATAAAACAAAGGTTGGTAAAAAAGGCCATAGAAAAATGCCATCAAAAGGCTTTAGATCTAGTATTAAAAGTAGGGGAAAAATTGCAGGCAAAATCCCTGTTAGAGTATTTTCACTTTCAGACTTAGAAAAATTAAATGAAAATAATATAGTTATAATAGGAAGTTCTGTTGGACAACTAAAGAGAAAGTTAATATACGAAAAATGTAAGGAGAAAAAGATAGCAGTGGTGAATTATGCAAGGGAAGTTAAAAACGCAGAGAAGGTTAGCGAGTAAAGTCCTTGGAGTTGGAGAAAGCAGGGTTTGGTTAGATCCAAGCAAGTTCAAAGACATAAAGGAAGCGATAACAAGGGCGGATATAGAGAATTTAATATCAAAGGACATTATAAAGAAAAAAGAACTTAAAGGTCAATCCCGTGCAAGAGCAAGGGCTTTACATCAAAAGAAGAAAAAAGGTCACAGAAAAGGAATTGGTAGTAGGCATGGTAAAAAATCCGCCAGGATGAAATTTGATTGGATAGACAAAGTCAGGGCATTACGAAAGGAACTTTACAAACAAAGAAAGCAAGGTAAAATAGACAAGGAACAATTTAGAATACTTTACAGAAAAATAAAAGGAAATGCGTTTCACAGTGTTAATCATATGAGAAATTACATCGAAGAGATGAAAAAGGCATAATATGGAAAAGGGAAAAAGAACAAATTATAGACGGAGATTGGATCTCTTGAAATCAAGGATACCGAGACTTGTGATTAGGAAAACTGATAGTTCAATAATAGCGCACATAGTCGAATTTAATCAAGATGGGGACAAAACGCTTGCGATGGCAAGAGGGACGGATTTAAAAAAGTTTGGATGGGAATTTAGTGGTAAGAACTCGCCTGCTGCTTATTTAGTCGGTTACTTATTGGGAAAAAGAGCTAATGTTAAGGAAGCTATACTAGATAAAGGCAATAGAACATTGAAAGAAAACAGTTTTATATATTATGTAATGAAAGGACTTAAGGATTTTGGCGTTGACGTTCATACTGATGATATAAAAATAGATGAAAAAAGGCTTTATGGCGAGCATATCTCCTCATATTATTCTGATAAGAAAGGAAATCAATTTTCTTTAGTAAGAGATAGGGTAAAAAATATAAAAGAAGACTTTAATAAAACTTTGGAGAATATAAAGAATGGAAAGTGAAGTAAAAAAGGAAATAACTAATGAAGTAGTTCGAGATGATGAAAATAGCGATTACAAAGAAAAAACGTATACATTTAAAACAGAGTTAGGGAAGGCCGTTCAGAACGGGGAGATAAAGGACATAGACGAGATATTAAATAAGAATTTAAAGATACTTGAACCCCAGATAGTTGATTTTTTACTTCCAAACCTTAAATCAGATTTCTTATACGTAGGTCAGTCAAAAGGTAAATTGGGCGGGGGAAAAAGAAGAATAGTTAGAAATACACAAAAAGTCACAGCAAAAGCTAAGAGACAACATTTTTCCGCGATGGCAGTTGTAGGAGACGGTAACGGGCATATAGGGATAGGCAAAGGTCGTGGATTAGAGTCAGTAGTTGCAAAGGAGAAGGCTTTGAAAGCAGCAAAACTTAACCTAATAAAAATACCAAGAGGGTGTGGTAGTTGGGAATGTGCTTGTCAAGGTAATCACTCCATACCATTCAAAGTAACTGGTAAATGTGGTTCAACTATTGTAACTTTGCTTCCAGCACCAAAAGGAATAAGTTTCTGTGTTATGGATGACATTAAGATAATAATGCGTTTAGCAGGCATAAAAGATATATGGTCAATGTTGCAGGGCCAAACTAATACAAGAATAAACGTAGGATATGCAACTTTTGAGGCCTTAAAATCACTTAACCACTATAGATTCTTTGAAAGCGAAAAACAAAAATTGGGGATAATAAATTAAAATGGAAAAGCTAGCTGTGATAAAGATAAGGTCGGATTTGGGTAAAAATAATAAAATAAAAGAAGCATTAAGAATTCTAGGACTGAAAAAACTTTACTCATGTGTTGTTATTAATAAATCTCCCAAAAACCTTGGTATAATAAGAAATGCGGAGAGCGTAATAACGTATGGGGAGATAGATGACAAAACCATGAAAACACTTCTTATTAAAAGAGGTAAAATAAGTAATAAAAAGAAAATATCTGCAAGCGAGCAGGAAATCTCTGATTTCCTAGTTCATTTTTTAAATGGCGAAAAGAAATTAGCCGAAATAGGAGTAAAAAACACGTTTAATTTACATCCACCGATAAAAGGCTTTGAAAGAAAAGGGAAAAAGGCCCCTTTCTCGCTTAAAGGTGCATTTGGTTATAGGGGAAAGGATATAAATGATTTGATTCAGAGGATGGTATGAAACGAAAACATCTTAGAGGTAGTTCAACTGCTGGGAGAGGCTCTGGTAAAAGAACTAGACATGCTGGTAATAGAGGGGGAGTAGGAAAGGCAGGTGGAGGAAAGAGAGGACAGCAAAAACTAATGTCTTTTCATGCTAATACTCACACTTACACTTACTTGAATAAAAAGAAAGTCCCTTTAAATTTAAATAGAATCTCGAATGTTATAGAGTCTCTTAAGAAAAAAAATAAAATTAAAATGGATAATGATAGATATGAAATAAATCTCGCTGATCTTGGTTATTCAAAGGTTTGTGGTAGGTTTAAAGGCGAAAAATTTAAGTTAGCCATACATGGAAAAGCTTCCGCAAGTGCAAGAGACGACATATTAGCGAACGGTGGCCAAATTTATGAATGAGAAAATTAAAAAAATTATATCAAATTTACCAGCAGTTTCAGTTCCTGAGAAAAAGCTAGATTTAAAAACTAAATTTGAATGGACATTTGCAATAGTCGTTTTGTTTATAGTGATGTCATTTGTTCCACTTTTTGGCGTAAGTAAATCTTATAGTCTTAATTTTGAGATACTTCAGGTTTTAATCGCTTCTCACTTTGGATCGTTACTTTCTTTAGGAATAGGTCCAATTGTTAGTGCAAGCATAATAATACAAATGCTACAAGGTACAAAAATAATTAACATAGACACTTCAACAAGAGATGGAAGAGTAATGTTTCAAGGGATACAGAAATTAGCTGCCTTTGCATTTATAGCGATAGAAAATGGTGTTTATGTGTTCAGCGGCGCTTTAACACCTGCAGGTCCAGGTATATTTTATCCTGTTGTTATGTTTATACAGCTTTTCATAGCTGGGGTCATACTTCTATTTATGGATGAGGTGGTAAGTAAATGGGGTATAGGTTCCGGAATAAGCTTGTTTATACTTGCAGGCATCTCTTTACAGCTTATAAATACAGCATTTAACCCTTTTATAACTCCTATAGGAGCGATACCTTCAATAATAGAAGCATTTATCGCTGGAATACCACTAAATGCCGTGTTTCCAATAATAGGGGTAATATCAACGGTTGCTTTGTTTGCCGTTGCAATATGGCTGCAGTCAATAAAAGTAGAACTTCCACTGTCATTTGGCAGATTAAGAGGCTATTCTATAAGGTGGCCAGTCTCTCTTTTTTACACTAGCATAATACCTATTGTTCTTATAGTGTCTATGGTAGCAGGAGTGCAGTTTTTCGGATTAACCCTTTCTCATGCCGGTATAAATATTTTAGGTACATTTACAACTGAATCGACTGCATTTGGTACACAAGAAGTTGCGACGGGAGGTTTAGCAGCTTACTTGTCTCCGCCAACTATACAGCAGCTTTACACCAGCGCAGTAACCACTGGGATAACAAGTCTGGAGATAGAGTCAATGATAATATACACTATTATACTTGTAGTTGGCGCAGCTGCGTTTTCATATGTATGGATGTATCTTGGTGGACAAGATCCAAAGTCAGTTGTTAAACAGCTCATGGAATCCGGTTTGTCTATGCCGGGGTTTAGAAGAGACGAGAGAATATTGGTAGACATATTTAAAAGGTACATAATACCTCTAGCGATACTTGGCGGTGCATTGACAGGATTAGTAGCAGCTTTAGCAGCGTTCTTAAATACTCTGACAGAGGGAATAGGTATACTTCTTATAGTTATGATAATATATCAGTTTTATTTCTCATTACAACAAGATAACCCTGATGAGTTTAAACCGATAAAAGATAAACTTGTAGGTAATACAATGGAGTGAGTAAAAGTTTATTTACTATAAGAAATTAGATTAAAGAATATGAATGCAGAAACTTTGATAATAATATTAATTTCAATAGCTGTAGGAGCATCTGGGCAGATAGCCTATCTTTTCATCGTAGATCATGAGATGGTTAGAACTAGTAAAGCTAAAATAAAGGAACTACAGACTAAAATGAAAGGGATGAAACCAGATCACCCAGAATTCAAGCCTACCTATAGTCAATTAATGTCTGAAAACTCAAAGATAATGAAGCAGTCCATGAAACCAACCTTTATTACATTTGTTCCTTTCCTAATAGTATTTTTACTAATGTCTTCTTACTTCAGTTATGTTCCAGTAGCGGTAGGTTCCCCAATAACTGCAACATTTTCCGGAAATATAAATGGATCTCTTTTTTCAAACAATAGTTGTATAACTTTCAATGGTAATAAAAATATATCTATATTTTCAAATGATAGTTCTTTGAAATTAAATGTCAGCGCAACTACTGCTGGAAATTGTACTGTTGTTTTGCTGTCCAATGGAAAAATGTATAATTCCACATTTTCACTTGTCGGTTCTTCAGGTCCAAAAACAATATCTTTAAACTCTACAAAACTTAAATTTATACCAAATACTTTCATAGTTGCAAATCTGCCATTTAGTATACCAATTATAGGAAATAAGCTGAATTGGTACTGGGCATATCTTATAATAACTTTTGTGACTTCAATAGCTCTAAATAGAATTTTGTCTCATTTTAAGCTAATAGCATGATTTAAACTAAAGTAGTTTGATTTTTCATAAATGTTATTATTTTGCTCCTTTTTTCTAAATTCTCTGGAAATAACATATTGGATTTTGCATTTAGTATCGCAGTTTTCATGTCGTAGAATTGTTTAAATTCTCCCTCTAATGCTTTTCTTGCGCCTTCTCTGACTACCCACACTCCTAACGGTACAAAATATTCTGGTAATATTTCCCTTATTACAATTATAGAATATTGTCTTTTTATTTCCATTAATTTTTCAAGTACAGCTAGCCTTATCGCATAGTAAGCTCCAGCCGTATTTTTTACATAGTCTTTTCTACCCCCATAAAATTCATAGTCCCCAGTGCCCATAAACACATTTTCCTTGTCTCTGTTCCATGTCTCAATTAATTCAAATGACCAAGGGCCTTTAAGAAATATAAATGTGAACCTATTACCTAGAAATTGACCTGTTTTTACCAAGTATTCTTCTCCCTTTGGAAAATCCTTTATACTTTCTATTTTGTTCTTGCCTATGGAATCATCAATAGCCGTTATGGCCCATTTTGTGGGTACAAGTTTCCTCTTTACCCCCATTGCACCTATACTTAACATCTTGCTTATTTTATTTTCATCTATCTTAGAATTATATAGAGATAACATCCCGTCAGTTGCTTTCATATCATTGTCATAATATACCTTTTCTATCATTTTTTCTATCTTGAAATTGTCGTTTATTTTAATATTTTCTAGTTTTGTTTTTATACCATGTTGATAAAAATCGTTTTTGTCTATTTTTGGCATGTTTACATTAGATACTTTTAGATTGATATTGAGCTCATTTGATGATATCACAGCTAGCCTTATCCTTTCCAATTCTTCGTTGTTTATGTTGTTTACATTGAAGTTTTTGGCGGCGTTTACAAGCTGAGTTTTGAGTGAAAAGATGTCTGCAACATTATAATTATTCTTCGTCCATATCTTTGGAGAATCATAAATCTGTGCTCTTTCATCTTTTGTAAATATAACACCAACAGAAACATTTGGGTAGTTATATTCTCCAACTAATGCCGATGGTGGTGTAAATCCGCTTATGTCTCCTCTTTTTACATAATTTAAAACATTATTTATTTCTTTTTTGTGTTTTAATAATTCATAATAAACAGATTTAACATTAGTTATTTTCATGTTTTTCGATCCCTTCTTTTTTTAACTTTCTCCTATAATATGAAATTGTTTCATCTTTCGAATATTTTTGTGGGACATTTATTTCGGTTTCACTTCCGCATATCTTACAATTTTTTCTAAGAGTATATAAATTGCATTGCTTGCAAAACCTTATTTTATACATAGTCACTGTCTTATTTCGTTATATTTGAATTCTACATTCATTGACTTGCTTTTCTTTGCTATTCCCTCAAGAATCTTTTTATTTTCATTTAAGGTTTTTTTCGTTTCTCCAAGATCTATAGTCATCAAATAAACGGGGGCCTTTATGTATTTTATTGAAACTCCCTTTATTTTTGAGTACTCTAATAAGATTTCTTTTATCTTGTTTAGACCATCACTTTCGTAGGTTTTTAACTCAAGTTGATTTTTAATCACTACTTTTTTCTTTGTTTTCTCTATAAATTCAAGAATTTCTTTTTCTACATCCTTTTTTAGACCTATCCCTTTTATTTCATCTTCTCCATTTTTTATAATGCTCTCGTAAAACCCGTAGAGGGAGCCGTACTTTTTAATTATTTCTTTATTCAATTTTTCAGTTTCTTTACCGCAGTATTTCTGTATTAATCTTGAGAGCCTGTTCTCTATTGACCATTCTCTCAATGTTTCTCTTCTTTCGCTATCTGTAACCCTTTTTACTGAAAGTTCTGGTGACTGACCAACAGTTATTACTTTGCATACAAGCATGTCTCCTTCCTTAGCTACATCTTTTACGTCTCTTACCCATCTTTTACTTAGCTCAGATATGTGTATAAATCCCTCTTGGTCGTCTTTTATATAAACAATTATACCGTGTTGTAAAAGTTTCTTTACCTTACAAATGTATATATCCCCTTCTTTTATTTCCATTATTATCTCTTATATAGTATTATTATAAATATGCTTTGTATATTTTGTTTGCTGAAAGTTTTTATATTAAACGCTTACTAAAATATTATAAATTTATCATATGGAAAGAAAAAAAGAAAAGACTGTGTTAATCTCAGACAAAGTCTTTATAAATGATCCTGTCTTGTCCTCAAAGGTTTTCAATAAGGGAATGTTCGGTTCCTTTGTTGATGGTAAATTGGAGCTTTCTTTAGAGGAGGCTTTGTACCTAATGCAAAAAAAAGAGTTAAATATCTATTCTATTGATGGTAAAAAACTCAGTTATTCTAATTTTATTAAGAAATCGGTAAAGAGGCAGAAAAGATTCGTTTTGCGTTATACTGTATTTAGAGACCTTAGAGAGCAGGGTTATATAGTTAAGACAGCATTTAAATACGGTGGCGATTTTAGAGTTTATAACAAAGGAGCAATTCCTGGAAAGGAACATGCGGAATGGATACTATATTGTTCTAATGAACACGATAGTATGTCAGTAATGAACTTTTCAGCTATGAATAGGGTTGCTCATAGTGTTAAGAAAAAACTTCTCATGGGAGTAGTGGATGATGAAGGATCCGTTACTTATTATGAGATAAATTGGGTGAGGATATAAAATGGCAAATTTATTGAGAAAAAAACTTGCTTTGAAAAGAAAGCAGAGAAGAAAGGAACTAAAAGATGATAATAAATTTAGTAGTATTTTGATTACATTAATAGAAACAAAGTCTTAATCAATTTCTACTTTTATTCGATGTATTATGTTTAAACCTTCAACCTCTCTCGATTTTATGACTAAAAATAATAAGGTATTTCCTTTCTTTATCTTTTCATTGCTTCCGACCTTAAATTTAACCTCTTTTGTTTCTTCACTGTCTATTAATCTCTCTTCTGTAAATTCATTGAAATAGGAATCCTGTATTTTATCGTATATTATTGGTAGGAAATTATCTCTATCTTCAAGTTTTATCTCAAAAACTAGTGGTACATCGAATCCATTTTTTACCTTTATAATTAACGTATAATTTTCATTTTCTTTTATCCTTATGTCGTTAGTATTGGTTTCTATTTCAACTTTACTAGCAAGTTCATCACCAATCCTTTCAATTATGTCCTTTATTCTTCTAGAGTATTCAGTTTTAGCTATTAGTTCGTTTATAAAATGGATTAAACTGCTAGTTCTCTCATCTTTAATTATTATTGAATTGTACAGTCTGTTCATGTCCTCTTCTTTTATATATTTTGAAAGACTGTCGTGAATTATTCTTTTTATTATCCTGCTGTCATTTACTGTAAGCTCCATATGATTTTTTGTAATTAGATATATTTAACTCTTATACTTTTATATCCTTTAGTAACACGTTAAAAATTTATTGTTTTGAAGGCCTTCTTAGGAAAGCGGCTAAACCCCCAAGATTAAATAATTGCAAGCCATCGCTAGAATCTTTAGAAATTATTTCTACGTCAATATTCTTTTCTTTTCCAAGGTAATAAAATTCATTTTTCTTTTCTTCGTTTAGCCCAGAAGATATAAGTAACGTATCCACGTTTTCATTTTCCAACTCCTTTCTGACAGCATTTTCTCCGTATACTGATAAGTTGTCATTTTTAGCTATGCTGTTCAAAAGCTTTTGAACGAATTCTTTTTCGATTGTTATTCGTTCATTTGCTAAGATATCTTTACTTTTCTCTACCAATTCCCTTAGGCCGCTTTCATCTGTGTAACTTATGCTTTTTACTCCTTTTATCAAATTTTTAAGATTTGTAATTAAATACCCGCTTTCTATAAAGTTGTCTTTTGCAGGCCCTGGTCCACCTATTATTAAACCCTTTAAATCTTTGTTGAAAAAGAGATCTTTTGCAGTATCTGCTATTTCCTTATAGAAATCTCTTATCAAACCTTCTCTCTCTCTTGAAAAACGCATTGCAGATTGACCGCCTTTTGAAAATTTTCCAGGAACCAGTGATTTTATGTGCTTAAGTACATCAATTCTGGAACCTTCTAATATTCCAAATGTTGCCTCTCTCAGATCTAAAACTATTAATCCATAAGAATTTTCGTCATGATACATCTGCTTTAATGGTTCTGTTATAAATCTCTGATCACACCTATAAATCCTTATATCAGATTTAGTTGGTGGAACAACCTCCCATACCTTTATATCTGGCTCCCCTTCTCTTTCAGATACATTACCACAGAAAACAACTAGGCCGTTTTCTGGAGTAACTCTTATTAATTTAAGCTCATTCATTATCTTCTCAAGAGCGTCTATAACATTCTTCCTATTATTTCTGTCCTTTATGTTTGTAGCGGTGCTTTTTTCATCGGCTAACTGTGACCTAATTATGTCTAAATTAAATCCACCTGGAACGTATACAGTTACCAATTCAGTGTGTCTGCCTTTTATCCCTTCAAGATATTTTATAAGATTTAAAGTCTCAAATTCATCCATAAAAATTAAATCAGCAAACTGAGAACTTGCCTTCAAGTATTTTTTCAGTTATGTTGTCTATATTTGAAATTTCTTCGTTTATAAATTTTATTACTTCTTTTTTTCTGCTGCTATCAAGTTTTTCTTCAGTTAAAAGGGAAAATGCTAAAGGTTTGTTTAAATCGTTTCCTATCCTTCCAATCATCTTTATCTGGTTTTTTATCATGAAGTTTTCATATATCTTTTTTGATAGTTCAAATGAAAATAGACTGTATATTTTCCCTATGTGGTTTACTGGGTTTTTACCTGCTGCCGCTTCCAACGTCATTGTTCTGTTAGGAGTTATTAAACCATTTACACGATTTCCTCTTCCTACAGCACCGTCGTCTCCACTTTCAGCGCTCAAACCAGTGACTGTGAGATAACAACCTTTAATTCCTCTCCCTTTTTTATCCATGTTGTTGAGTGTAATCTCAATTTTTCTTTTTCTTTCTATTTTATTTTCGTTTTCTAAGCTTTCATTGAGTGCCTTTACAAATGTTATTATATCTTGTAAAATGTTTTCTTTCTTTAAAAAATAATCCTTTTCAGAGGATATAAATCGATCTATAATCGCCATAGCTATAGTTATTTTTATCTTGTTTTTTACACGAACCCCCATTATCTTTATATCTTCTCCAGAGAATTGATATTTTGATTTAAAGGACTTGGAATTGAGATAGTTCTCTGTTCTTAATACAATATTTTCAAGTACGCTGAAAGGATAGTAACCAACTGCAAAAGAGGTATCATTAGAGCCAGGTTTACCATTTCTTTGGAATGCGTCTATTAAATTAACAGAACCGTTATTTGTTTCAAATAGATATCTCATTTTTTCAGAGTCAAGGAACCTTATGTTGTTCTTTATCCAGTCTTTTGCTGAATTTTCTGCTATTTCTTTTAGAGGAATGCTTTGATTATCTACTACTCCAGTAGCTCTTCCGGAGAATAATACAGTTATAGGCTTTATAATTCTTCCGCCATTAAAGTTAGGTTGTGTTTCTCCTCCAATTATTTCAAGTTTGTCAACATTATGATGCAGAATCTTTTTAAAATGTTCTATATAATACTTGGAGAGATTAATTGAGAAATTCTCCGCTATAGAATCTGCCATATAATCCGGATGTCCCAATCCTTTTCTTTCAACAATTTCTATGGCTTGTTTTTCTATGTTTTTTGTGTTGTCCTTTTCTATTGCTATAAAATTCATTTGAATATTAATTTTTTAACCAATTTAAACTTATTTTTATTATTTTAGGCCTAAAAATGAGATAAATGTAAGGTCTATGTAACTGTTTGATAATTTAAAAAATTAAATACTTTCAAAAAATAAAGTGGTCTGGGGGAGATTTGGACTCCCGACCTTTCGATTATCAGTCGAACGCTCCACCGGGCTAAGCTACCAGACCCTAAACTATAATTTACCAATTTATTATTTATATGTTTAAGATTACTTTGCAAACGACACCTTTATAATTTTGTCTTTTATTTCTATATTTTTCTTGTATCCTTTGAATTTGTAGCTTTTAGCTTCTTTTAAAGATAAACTGTGCTTTCCAATAGTTATTTTTTGCAAGAAGTTCAATCTATCATAATAAAATTCATATATCATAAGATGGCCATTTTTATTTAGTTTTGAAAGTAAATAAGCTATGCTTTCTTTCTTTTTCTTCCAATGATGGAAGGATATAGAAGTTAATATAACATCAAATTTTATCTTGAAAGGAATATCTCTGCTACTTCCTAATTTGTAGTTTATATTTCTCATATTAAGCTTTCTAAATTTTTCATTAGCTATTTTTAGCATAGATCTAGAAGGGTCAACGCAGTATACTTCAGAATTCTTTATTATTTTACTCATGATAATAGAAAGGTCTCCAGGCCCTGCCCCTACATCGAGTATTCTTCTTGGCCCATACCCTTTTACGTCGTTTGCTATAAGAGAATAGAATTTTTTCATTGCTTTTGAAGAGCCAATAGAATAGATCTTTGAGGAAATAACTCCAAATCTTTCTTCCCCCATCTCGTAGTAATCCATTTACTTCATAAGCAGCTAACCTTTAAAATTTTTAGTCTTTAAATAAAAGTGGACCGAATGGGATTTGAACCCACAGTCTCTCCCGTGCAAGGGGAGCGCGTTGCCAATTGCGCCATCGGCCCATAAATCATATTTAATAATCAAAGGTTAATAAATGCTTTTATTTATTATTGTACAATAAGCTTTCTATTTTACATGTTTATAAAAAGGAGCAAACTTTTTTACGTGGTTTATGGGTCTCAAACATTATTTTGGAGCTATACTATAAAAATGTTTACATCTAAAAATAAACTTTGATAAAGTAAGCTGGAAATTCTATATCTTGTGTATAAAGATATTCTGTGAATCCAAAAAGTATTATGTTAAGGAAAAAGACTATATCGAAATGAATTTTATGGTTGTCAATGCTAATATTTCAATTTATACGGGCTTTAAACTGCTGCTTGATTTTTCTAATTTCTCTGTAGAAATAAAGATTTATAATTGTACATTTCTATAATAATCTTTGGTATGAAAATAATAAAAGACGCATTTACTTTTGATGACGTTCTATTAGTTCCCAGAGTTTCAAATGTAAATTCAAGATGGCAAGTCAATACTTCAACTTATTTGACAGATAAAATAAAGTTAAATATGCCTTTGGTAAGCTCCAATATGGATACTGTAACAGAGCATGTAATGGCCATCGCTATGGCTAAAGCTGGGGGAGTTGGGATAATACACAGGTTTAACTCTATAGAAAATGAGGTTGAAGAGATAATTAAAGTTAAAAGAGAGCAAAACATCGTAATAGAAAAACCTTACGTTATAAGCAAAGAAACTACCGTTGGAAAATTAAGAGAATTGGTTTTAGAAAAGAAGGTAAGCAGTTTTCCAGTGATTGAAAATAGCAAATTGGTAGGTATAGTTACTCGTAGAGATTTTGAATTTGAGGAAAATTCAAATAAAAAAGTTGAAGAAATAATGACTAAAGATCTGATAACTTCTCATAAAGGAATTTCACTGGAAGAGGCAAAGAAGGTAATGCAAAGGGAAAAAATTGAAAAGCTTCCCCTAATCGACAGGGAGGGTAAGTTAACGGGTATGATAACTTCAAGAGATATAAGGATTTTAGATGGGTATTCTAAAGCATCAAAAGATAAAAATGGCAGGCTTATCGTGGGTGGTTCAATAGGAATAGGTAGTGATCATATTGAAAGGGCTAAGGCATTGATAAATGCAGAGGCAGACTTTATAGTAGTTGATGTAGCAAATGGTTATTTGGAGAAAACTGCAGAAGTAGTTAGAGAAATAAAGAAATTGGGGGTAGAAGTAATAGCTGGCAATGTAGCTACAAAGGAAGGCGTTTTAAATCTAAAGAAAGCAGGTGCAGACTGTGTAAAAGTTGGTATAGGTCCCGGTGGGGCATGTTTAACGAGGCCAGTAGCAGGAGTGGGTTATCCTCAGTTAAGTGCTATAATAGAAGCGGCTAATAATGGTATAAGAGTAATGGCGGACGGAGGCATAACGAAATCTGCAGATTTTTCAAAAGCAATAGCGGCCGGTGCAGATACAGCAATGATAGGAGGATTACTTGCGGGAACTGATGAAAGTCCTGGGGTAGTAATAACTAAAGAAAATACAAATTATAAGTTTTACAGAGGAATGGCTTCCGTAAATGCTTATTCAGACAGGGCTTTAAAAACGGAGGAAGCAGCAGATTTAGAAGGATATACTCCTGAAGGAACTGAAACTCTTATACCTTACAAAGGTAGCGTAATAAAGATAATCAATAATTTAATGGGGGGATTAAGGTCCGCTATGACTTATCTGAATGCAAAAAGCATCAGTGAATTTAGAAAAAATGCTGAATTCGTGCTTTTGACAGATTCCGCTAAGAAAGAAAGTAAATACAAATAATTTAAATAGCATACAATTATTATTATCTTATGCAGAAATCACGAAGAACCGTTGCAAAAAGTAGAAAAACCACTAAGAAAAATGTTAGTAAGGCTAGTAAATTTTCTACAAAAAAGAGAGAGAAGGTTCATTCATTTTTTGAATTATACTTTCATGGTTTAGCCGGTGTTATAGGATTAGGTATACTAGTTATTCCTCTTTTTGTTGCATTGGTTTATGGCGGGGTTTTTTCAATTTACATGGTTATAGGGGCCGGTTTTATCGCTCTGCTTATAGGTATGTTGATATATGACATAAGCATAACCCATAATCACGATCCTTATAATTTTCTTAAAAATGTAGTTAAGAAAGAATATTCCTTTATATTCGTATTTTTACTGCTTGTCTCATTTATAATAACAATAACAGCCGCAGGAATAGCCTCCGTCGGGGAATTATCATTATTCTTTGGGTTAAGCCCATTTACTTCTATAGCAATAATAGATTTATTGTTCATTATTATGTGGATAATGATATTTTACAATAGGATCAGAATGACTTTGAATTTTGCAGGTGCTTTTAAGATTTTCTTTGTCATACTTCTAATTGTATTGGGTGCGATAGCTCTTTTATCAAGTAAAACAACTCCCGTTGCTGGCGTTCAAATGTCATACGTATTTCCAATATCGGCGCCTTTGTTCCTGTTTGGATTACTTTTAATGCTTTGGATTTATGGAGGTTTTGAAGGTGCTTCAATTGTTTACAAAGGAGAAAAAAGGACAGATGTTGCGAAGGCGCTTATAGCAATAATCCTTACAGCAATAATATTGTTTGCAATTATACAAACCTTCGTTTTCTCTTCAGAAAACTCACAGATAGTTGGAAAATTGATATCTCCGATTTTGTCAAGCACTCCAACTGCCAATATATTTACCGCAAATATCCTTTCTGCACCGTTTGGTTTGGGTGTAGAATATGTAATAGTTGGTATATCTATAATTGTTATACTTCTTACTGCATTTGCGCTTATAAATGCTTCCAACCGTACATTAGATGACGTTTCTAAAGATGGTTTGATGCCATCATTTCTTCAGAAAGATGAAAACTTAAAACTTTTAATAACTGCTGCAGTTCCAATTGTTCTTATAACAATATTTGCACCAGTCATAGTCAATTCTGGAGTGTTCAGTTATTTGTCTCTTATAATAATAAGTGCTTTATCATTTGCAGCTTCATTTGCATTCTTCTCATTCGGTTATGGTTATTTTTACTCAAAGAAAAAAGACTATGCAAGAGCTTCATTTGGGTTTTTTGTTTTCTTGCTATTACTAGCGCTTATAGTTACTTCTCCTATAGCATTTTTAATAGGTTTAATAATTATATTAATAGTAGCTTTCATAGGGTACGCATTGATAAGGTAAAGCTTTTATAATATCCGATAAACTACTCAATTAAGTGTATGGTAAATGTAAGGTTAAAGCAGGCAATTGCATTATTTATAGCGATAGCTTTTGTTTCATCAATATTCTTCTTTTTTCCACATGTTTCTAGTACATCACCTGTAACTTATTATATATTGGTCCCTTCTGCAGCATTAAGAGCAAATGCATCCTCCTTCGGAACACTGTCTGTAGAGAGAGGTGTGTCAGATGATATAATTGCATTTTCTGGTTCTGTTCCTGTATCCAATTTAATAGCCAGCAATATATCCAACATGTTGTCATTTACAGAAAGCATGCTAAAACAAGAAAATATCTCTTATAACCTTTCTGCAGGAAATATACAATGTGCTTTTTCAAAAGAATTTGTAGAGCCATTATGTGCAGACCCTTATAATAATACAGCATGGGCAGTTTTTTCAGTAGGCCCCAATGGTAGTCTTAATCCTGTTCAAAAATCCTTATCAAGTATAAATTTAAATTCTATAAATTATAACTCTACTTTTATTTTGGCATTCTTTGGGTTTCAGAATTCAAGCAATTCAAACAGTTCTACAGGAGTTCCGCCAATAAATATTGGTTAATACGCGCAATGATGAAATGAACACCTACTGAGCATAGCAATGATGATTAGGGTAGCTTCTGAGCGCAAATTTTGATAGCAATAAACATTTATTCTTTAAATTTTAGATTATGATATGGCAAAAAATGATCTGGGTGTAAAAATAAATGATACTTTACACGAAATAAATTTGGGGTACGTTAAGGCATTCATCATAGAAGGGAAAGAAGGTTTAATACTAATTGATACTGGCTTACCAAAAAGTGAGAAAAAAATAATAAATTATTTAAATAGCATAGGAAAATCGGTTAGCGATATAAAATACATCCTGTTGACGCATTCTCACATAGATCATTTTGGTAGTGCTTATATCTTACAGAAGATGAGTGATGCAAATATAGGTATAAACGAAGCAGGTATTCCTTATGTCGATGGTACTAAAGGCATACTTAAACCGGTTATAGGTTCTAAATCATTTAAGAATACTTTTTTTGTCAAGCTTATCCCTTTAATGCTTGTTTTTAGTAAGCCTAACTTTATACACCCAAATATGAAGTTAAAGGAGGGAAGTTTCCCAGCGGAGATGGGCGTTAAAGCAAGAATAATAGAAACCCCCGGTCACACTAGGGATTCAGTTTCAATATACTTAGAAGAATCTAAAATTGCTATAGTCGGCGATTTGTTAAAGGGTACGGATAAAAACCTAGAAACTCCCCCATTTTTTGAAGATTATATATCTCTTATAAATAGCGTTAAAAAGATAAGAGAACTAAAACCCGATTTAGTGTGCGTTTCTCATGGAAAAGACCACAATGTTGATGATATACTTGTTTGATTAATTCCAAAATTCTTTTGTTTCTATGTAGTTTTTCTCTGCTTCTATAACTTTGTCTATCAATTGATCAAAATCTTTGCTGTAAGAAGAAAGTACTCTGCTAGCAGTCTTTGCTCCTATTCCATATGCAGAGCTTACTATGCATGCTGTTTTGTCATAGCCTAAATATAATGCACCATTTTGCTTGACATTGTCTAAAATAAGCTGTTCTTGATGTGTTAATTTTTTGTTTTTGAAGTATTTCTTTAAAACTGGTTCATAAATGGCTTTTTGTTTTTCTTTGAAAAAACCTATATACCTTGCATTGCATTTTGGACATTTTATATTAGAGGTATTGCTAACTTTAATAGTTCCTATCTTGTGACCGCAATTCATACATTGCATAAATATATCAGTATTTTCTATTCTCTCTAGTACTAATCTTCTAAGTTCCTTTCTGGCTTCATTTGGTTTTATTACAGAACCACCATAATTACTTTCTAGGCCTTCGTACGTAAGTGGAGAAGCTTCTTTATTGTTTATTATTATCTCTATTTTCTCTTTTTTAATATCTGATAATATCTCTTCTACGGACTTTATATCTATTTTCCCGGAAAAAATCTCGTTGTATGTTTCTTCTTCTAATATACTGTTATCATACATCTCTATAAGGCTGTTTATCCTTATCTTTGTAAAGTCGGCGTATTTGTTTATTATACCAAATCTCTTTGCTACATTTAAAAATCTGTATTGATAGAGAGATGTACGCTTTATGCTTTCTTTTATTCTATTTTCTATATTATCAATATTTAAAATTATGTTCTTTATTTTTTCTATCTGTATATGTGTTTTTATTGTTATTCTATATGGATCTACCTTGCTTAAAACACTTTCTCCAATAATTTCTGACAGTACCGAAGTTATGACTTTTGAGATTCCTTCATTTACTAGGCTACCGAATGTTGAATGAATAATCACATATTCATCTACTCTTTCAATTAATATTTTTTTTGAATTTGGTATTACGAAATTTTCTTTTTGCTCCTTTAGTACTGAAAATTTCTCCGCGTATCTATCTCTAAGAAAAGCAGCTTCCTCTGCTACAAATCTGTGTACTGGCATTAATTCTCCTTCCCAAGCAGGTATCGCTCCAATATCGCTGCTCGTTCTTATAACGCTTATTTTTTGATTTTCTATACTAACTATTTTCCAGTTTTCTCCACGCATTATGAAATTACTTCCTACTTTACCGTTGTCAGCAACAAACTCTTCATCTAAAACACCTATTTTTTTATTAAGCTGACTATCTATTACAAGATAATTCTTTCTGTCAGGGATTGAAGATATATTGCTTATGTAGAAAAGCAAACCTTTTTTGGTTCTTATTAAACCTTTTCCATAGTACCTTATCATGTAATGTTTAATTAAAAAATCAATTACCTTTTCAAATTTTTCTTTACTTATCTCATTGTAAGCATAACTTCTTTTTATCACTTTAAATATCTCTTCGGGTTTGTCTATGCCATCTATTATTAATCCCACTATCTGATGTGCAAGTATATCTAGACTAAGTTTTGGCAAATGTATGATCTCTAATTTTCCATCTAGTCTGCAATTGTCTATAGCTTTGCTCTCTAAGAAATCATCTATATTTATGGTAACAAGCTTTCCTTTTGCTATGCCTTCCTGATTATGGTTTGACCTGCCAACCCTCTGTATGAGTTTTATTACTTGTCTTGGAGACATGTATTGTACAACTAAGTCGACTTCTCCTATATCTATCCCAAGTTCTAAGGAGCTAGTCGAAATCATAACATCTATCTCCCCTATTTTGAATTTGCTTTCTATCTCAGTTCTTACTTCTTTTGATAATGAGCTGTGGTGTACCTCCATCTTTTTACCCTTTAAGAATTTATTGAGTCTAGATCCTAAAAGTTCTGCTGTTTCCCTAGTATTTGTAAATATTATAGTAGATTTCGATTTTTGTATTTCATCACTTATATATCTCAAAGAATTTGCAACTAATTTGCTAATATTCTCTTTAGAAGCCAACGCTTCATCAGAAGCGTTAAAATTTGGATAAGTAACTTCTATTTCATATTTTTTGTCCCCAGAGAATGAGACACTCTCTTCAGCTGATAAATATTTTTTAGTTTCTTCAAAATCTGCTATAGTTGCGCTTATACCTATAGTTTGAAATTTGGCTAACATTCTAAGACGTTCAAGTGCAACAGAAAACTGTGTACCTCTTTTAGATTCCATTAGACTTTGAACTTCATCAACAATTACAAATTTTATATTTTTCATCTTTTCTACTAGTTTTTTGCTAAGGAACATGGACTGTACAGTTTCTGGAGTTGTTATTAGACAGTGTGGAGGCATATTCACTTGATTAGATCTTTCATATGCTGTCGTATCTCCATGTCTTATATCTACTTCTATTCCCATTTTGTTGCTTATTTTTATTATGTTCTTGAAAATATCTCTGTTTAAGGATTTTAGAGGAGTTATATACAACATTTGTATGCCCTCTAAATCAGGATTCAATTTATCTAAAATAGGAAGAAAAGCAGCAAGTGTTTTTCCATATCCCGTCGGTGCTCTAAATATAATATTTTTACCATTTTTTATCTTAGGTATAACAATTTTTTGTATCTCAGTTAAATCTTCAAACCCAATGTCTTTTAGTATTTTAGTTAATTTTTCAGATAATCCTTCCATTTTTGATAAAGTTTATTTAAGCTTATACATTTATTAATAACTTCGTTAGTTATAATTATAATATGCAAAATTTAAATAAAACCTTAGAGAAAGCTTACAAGCTATTTGTTCCGTCCCTGAAAGATATAAGTATTCTAGACAACATAGCAAAACAGTTTTTAGGTATTCTAGAAGAGAAAGCATTGAATAAAAAAATACAAGTTGATTTTAAATTTAGCGGTTCTTATGCTAAGGGCACTTGGTTAAAAGGGGAAAGCGATTTAGACATATTAGCAGTTTTTCAAAAAGAAGCAGATATTAAGTATCTAGAGGATATAGTTCCGGAAAATTTTATTGAAACATTTGGAACAAGAAAATATTTTAGAGGTTTCTTTAAGGGTATTGAAATAGAACTTGTCCCAGTGGTTAAATTTTCTAATATAAAAGCAGTAATTAATTCTATAGACCTTTCAATTTTGCATGCGGATTACATAAATTCAAGACTATCAGAAAAACAAAAAAAGGATGTAATTTTACTTAAGGCATTGTGCAAGGCAAATAATTGTTATGGGTCAGAAACATATATCCATGGGTTTTCTGGTTATGCATTAGAAGTCATGATAAGCAAATTTGGAGACATAAAAAACTTGATAGAAGAAGCACAGAATTGGTATGTTGGCGTTTCATTTGGTGATAAAAATACAAAAGAGGAATATGCAATATACTTACCAGACCCTACAAATATTGCTAGAAACATATGTGCTTCTGTCAATACAGAAAATCTTGGTAAATTCATACTAGCACTTAAGCTCCTAAAAATAGAACCTAGTATAAATTTATTTAAAAAGATTAAGGTAACAGATTTAATCAAAGAACAAAAAAAATTTAGGGGAACAAAACTATTTAAATTCGTTACTAAAATAAAAGAACCAAGAGATGTGTTTCTTTCAAAATATGTCAAAAACTGTCGTAAATTAATAGAAGAACTAAAAAAGAATGATGTCTCTATATACTCAATAGACTTTGATTATTCTAGAAGAGAAGCCAAGATGTTTTTGCAGATATCAAATTTTCCAAGAACTAAAACTAGGATTTTTTACGGTCCGTCAGTTTTCTCTTCAATAGAGATAATAAAAGCTTTTATAAAATCCCACAAGGACATTTTTATTGATAAAAATAAACTAGCATATGATAAGAGATACAATATTAAAGACTTCAATAAATTTATATTGCTTAAAATAAAAGAATATATGTCTCAAAATGCAATATTAAAAGATTAATGCCCGAGTAGCTCAACGGCAGAGCAATTGGCTGTTAACCAATGTGTTGCAGGTTCGAATCCTGCCCCGGGCGCTTTTTAGTCTTTGCTTTCTTTCTTTAGTCTGTAAATTATCCTAAAAATAATAACTTTTTATCTAAACTTTTGGGTAAATGTTTATCGGTTGAAATTACTTAAAAGTATTTATATTAGCTTTTTTCATCGTATAAAAATGGGATTGTTTGATATAATAGGATTTGCAGCTGGAAAAGCATATGGTAAATACAAAGATTCTAAGATGGAAAGCTCTATGGATAATCTACTTGAAATTATTGATAAGTGTTCACTAAATATAGAAGTCGTACCATACAAAGAGGGAGAAAATCCAAGAATGTTGAAAGGAATTGTTTATAATCTAAATAAGGATGAAATAGATAAATCCTGTGCACCATATATTGTAACTACCAATGCTTGGCTCAAGAGTGCAGGAATAGACATTGATGACAATAAAATTTATATGGCAGCATTTAATGAAAAGGGGGGCTATGCTATTTTAAATCTACGGAAAAAATATCCTAATGTTGTAAATAATTATGCTAATAAGTATAATGATAAAGGAGTTGTTTTATCATTACTTGTTTATTTAAATGAAAGTAATTCAATGCTTTCTATGCCAAAGTACTTTCAGGACAAAGATGGACGCATTAAATTAAGTAAAAAAGCGGCAGTCGATCAGTTTTCTGTTTTGGAGAATAATTTAAAAAATGACCCAGCAAAAGCCGATGAACAGCTTAAGAATTTTTATTTGAGAGCAAAAGTATTTGCATACCTCTTAGATAAGGAATTGAATACTTATGATAAAGATAACTTAGAAAGTGCATTTAAGCAATTTGAAGAAAAACACGGGAAAAATGCTATAGTAAATTATAATATCTGAAATAATCTTAAAAGAATATATATTAAATACATATATTCTTATTTATGCTAAGTAAGAGGGCTCAAGTAGTTATAGGTATAGGTGTAATAATTTTATCCGCGGCATTTTTATTGGTTGGGGTTTACTTTGCTAATTTACAAGGGTTATTTTTCCAAAATGGCGCTAGGTCTTTACAGCTATTCGCAGACAATATTGCTTTTTCTATAAATTCCCTTTATTCTGCCCCATCTTCAATGAGCATAACTTTGAATGGAAATAATTCACTTTGTTCATGGAATCCTTCTATCTCTGCTTATACCTGTGCGGGCGGCTCAAAGATATACAATGTTTCGTATTCCAATGGACCAACTTTAGATTCCGGTAAAAATGTGTTTAGTATCGCTTTGTGTTTTATGGTTGGCTACGGCTTCGGCGGAGTTGGAGGCGGTGAAGATACAGCAAAAGAAGCCACCGATGCAGCAGCAAGTATAGGCGAAGCAGAAGGGCAAGAAGCTATAGATCAGGGATTTCAGGCGTTAGTAGCCCTTAGAAACGGGGCTTTACGTGGAGAAATGACAGATGACTTAGAAAGTGCCGGGCTTACAAAATTTGGTGTTTTAGCATATAAGATAAAAAGCGGAGTATCACGAGGGTTAATAGTTTTAGGTAGTAAATCAAAGGAAATGGTATTTCAAGACATTCCAGAAGATGATATTCTCTCCAGTAGTTTATCAAATATACAGAATGCACTTAGAACGTCTTCCAAATTTATACCAACTGCTATAGCATCAATGTCTGCAGCTTTGGTAGCCGTCCCCATAGTG
>CAZXLU010000010.1:0-28675 GCA_964641875.1 Candidatus Woesearchaeota archaeon
AAACAACTACCAATACTTTGCTCAATTTATCGAATGTAACTGAAATATCAGCAATTGGATTAGCATTTGCGATTGTAACATTAATAGGGGTTTACTATTCATATAAATGGAAGATCATAGGACAACCGATGATATATATTGGATTCGCAGTTGTATCTAGTATAACTTTGTTTATTTCAGTGTCTACAACCTCTTTTATAGAATTATTAGGTTACATAATTGCTTTCTTCTTCCTGTCTAAGTCAGAGATATATGAATTTAGCGGGCCTAAAATAATTGAGAAAATAATGCCATTTTTAATAGTTATATCTATAGCGATAATAAGTTTGCCCATTATATATAGTGCATTTATACCTAAATGAAACCCTATACAAACAAATACCCCCATACAGTTAAACCCGACAGCCATAAGCATAAACGGTTCCTCATGTGCAGGATTTAATCTATCACTGAGAAACAATCACTCAACAATTTCAGGGACTTGTAATTGGAAGGGAGTACTTAAATGTAACTTTTGCAGGTAGAAACACAGGATATGCAAAAGTTTCTATAATAGGAAACAATGGAAAAACTTATCTAAGCAATAGCACGGATGCCTGGGGCTATTGTTTTGAAACTATACAAAACTTTACAGTTTACTTGCCCGCACAAAATTATACAATTAGGTTAAGATCAGGAAATGGTGACGGTGCATGCGGAAATGCCTTTATAAGTCTGAACCAAGAAAATACTATACCCTGAATTTTAAATATACTCAAAAATTTTACACTTTAATAATTTTATTGAATGAAACAAAAGTGATAATAAGTTTGCCTCTTATATACGGTGCATTTATACTTAGCCATTGCAATTTATTGTTTTATAAGTATTAATACTATACAAGCTGTATATTTAATATGCATGAAAAACAAATATCACATTATGAGCAGGAGATATACTTTAGCTTAAAGGAAGGAGGGATTTATGATATTGATTTTATAAGGCAACTGGTAAAAATGAAAAGAGAAACGCTACTAGTATTGTTATCAAGAATGCAAAAAAAAGGATGGATTACTAGATTAAAAAAGGGAATGTATGTGGTAAATTCTCCGAATAGTACACAGTTAAATGATCCATTTTTGGCAGCATTGAGAATATTTGGAGGTTATCTTGGATTTTCTTCAGCATTGTATATTTATAATTTAACAGATGAACAAATATCTACAATTTATGTATGTACTTTAAATAAATCTGGAAAACGTATAATGGGGGATATAACTATTAATGCCATTAGGTTAGGTAGGAGAGCTACTGGTATGACATTTTTAAACGGTTATTTTGTTTCATCAAAACCAAAGACTCTTTATGATTGTTTTTATAAACCTGAATTAAGTGGATGGTATTCGAATATATTGGCAGCTGTAAATAGACTGAAATTAAGTGACTCAGATTGGGATATGTTCCTTTTTTATGTTAGAAAGTTTGGAAACTCTGGTTTCTCTAGAAAAGTTGGATTTTTGCTTGAGTTGTTGAAAAATAAAGTAGGTACTGACATTCCAGGTAGTGTTATACAAAAGTTAAACACCAGCGGAAGTGTAGTAAAACTCGGGCTTGGGCGGAATGGCAAGTTTATTAAAAAATGGAATGTAGTTAACTACATAGATGAGGGCGACTTGCTTGGTAAAATACTATGGAAGAGATAATTTACAGAGAACTAGCTAAAAAGTATGGTTTACCAGCAAGTTTTATACTTAAAGATTATTATTTGATGCGCCTTTTACAATATGTCTCATTATATGGAAATAATAGGTTTGTATTAACTGGAGGAACTGCTATAAACAAAGTATACCTAAAAGATATGGCCCGCTTCTCTGAAGATGCGGATTTTGAGCTTTCAAAAAGGTCTGAAATGAAAGCAACAATAAAATTAATCGATAGAATCAAGTTTCTAGCTAAGGATTTCGTTAAAACAGATAGACGACTGCTTAAAGTTTACTGTCAAGTTGATTTTTCATATCTGTCTTTAAATAATTTTTCAGATAATGTTAGGCTGGATGTAGCATTAAATGAAGTAGCGGATAAATCTAGTTATAAAATTGTAGATGAAATAATATCTCCATTTAGTCAGGAAAGAGCATATAAATTAGCAGTTTACACCTTAGAAGAACTTCTAGCACGTAAATTGTATGCAGTTTACAGACGTACAGAAGGGAAAGATTTATATGATATATTTTATAGCCTTAATTTAACAGATAAAAAGAAATTTTATTCTGCTGGGAAAAGGTTTTTCAATAAAAAACGATTAGATCTGAGTAGGACCATATTAAAAATAATAGATAAACTCAGAAATTTAGATGACAAATACATAGCAGCAAAGACGAATATGTATATACCACTGGCACTTAGACCGAGTAATTGGAAGATTGTAGCAAATTCAATAGCAGATTATCTCTTAGAAATAATTGCTTAAATGCTGCAGTATACAACTTCTAACTTTTTATCATTTAGCGCAGTCTCAATGTTTTTAACTTGTAATTTTAAATAGTTAAAATAAAAATCAAATGCAAAATAATCTTTTTATATACTAATTATTCTATAACATTTCATGACAAGTTACAAATACGACAAGAGTGAAATGAGAAGCGATGCATTGTTCTTGCTAAGAAGCTTAGAAAATAGTGAAGAAGAAGGGTTAGCCTATATCTGTTTGATTGCAGATAAGAAGAATCACGACTATATAGAAAAAGATAGGCCAAATTTAAGAAAATATTCGCTAGAAAAAGCTATAGATGGTATGGCTGATACTCTAGAAAGGTATATGGAAAAATGTGATAGAATATCATTAAGTGATAATAATTTGAGAATATATTCAATAAAACCCTATTTTAAACCCCATATAATAGATTTTGTATATGATTTAATTTATGATATATCAGATTCATATGGTTTCGGGTTTTTTGACAATGTTTATAAGATTGAAATTCAAAATAAAAGAAAAGATGCACATAAACAGAAGATGAAAAATTCACTGCAAAGACTTTTAGAGGATTTAGACTCGCTAGATTACACTGTAGATATTGGCAAATCAATAGAAATAATGGATAATATTGAATTATCAGGTTATTAAAAATATAAATACTTGCGTATTATCACTTACTTATGATTTCAGAAAGCGGAAAAAATATAAGTAAGTTATTTCTTCATGAGAAGCCTTTTTTATTGCTTAAAGTAATAAATGACAGCAAATCTCCAGTGTATGCAGCTGGCATCTCAAAAAAAATAGATTGCAGCTACGCGTATATAGTTAGATTACTAAAAATGATGAATAAGCTTGGTTTAACCTCAATTGAAGAAACAAACCACAAAAAGATAATTAGCCTTACCCAGAAAGGGAAGAAGATATTTAATTTACTTTCAGAAGTTAATTAGTTTTCTTTTTCAACAGCCTTTGCGTATTCCTCTATCTTGCTGAGAGTCCTATCTATTATATAGGGTTTTATAAAACTTGTTATTATCTCATTTAGTTTCATATTTTCTCTTATCCTATACATATTGTTTCTTTTTTCAACTATCCCTACAGAAATAAGTTTTCTCAAGTCCCTTAATACATTTGCATATACTATTTTTATTTTCTTCTTATAAAGTCCTTTTATTATCTCATAGCTGTCAAATCCATCTGGGTTTTTTTTCCTAGCCTTTAGTA
This sequence comes from Candidatus Woesearchaeota archaeon, assembly GCA_964641875.1. Lineage (GTDB taxonomy): Archaea > Nanobdellota > Nanobdellia > Parvarchaeales > Parvarchaeaceae > Parvarchaeum. The sequence goes on from CAZXLU010000010.1 coordinate 3,683, forward strand.
GCATGTCTAAGATGTGAACTATCGCTATTCTACTTTCTCCAGGTCTTATCAATCCAAGAGATATGCAAAGTCTTCTTATGTTTGTATTATAATCATTTGTAGGCCTTTCAAATTCATTTAGAGATATGCCGCTTAATGGTTCATCTTTATATAATATCTCTCTTATTTTCTTACCTTCTTTTTTATCCATGAACTACTTTTTATCTTCTTTCTCTTGAGAAGAAAATTTATTTTCAAAAGCTATTAAATCGTCTTTAGTTGCAAACATTGATAAGCCGCTGTTTATTTTGTTTACGGTTATTTCCATTTGATTGATCCTCTTTCCAAATTCATTTACTTTGTTCATTAAATCGCCAAACTTATTCATATTTGAGTTTATTTGATTGAACATTACCTCTATCTTAGATGTCTGAGCGTTTACCCTATTCTCGCTTTCTTCCACATTTTTATAAACATTTTCTACGTTCTCAAATAATTTGGCTGCATTCTTGACTACAGACAAAGAATTTACCCTATTTGAAAGTTCAGTAAGTGATTTTGATAAACTATTGTTGCCTTCTACTAATTTTTCTACTTCTCCAGCTATAACTTCTGTTTTGTCTTGCGTTTTCCTTACTTCTATTAAAGTTTCTGCAGGATTATAAGCTGTAACTGCGGAAAGGGTGCTTCTTGCATTATTCATAAAGTCATTAATATGGTTCTGTGTATCATTTATCCCTTTTTGTATGTTTTCAAATTCTTTGCTTACCGTTTCTATCTTTAGGTTTATTGCATTTATTTCAACAGTTAATGAGTTAGCAGTGTTTATTATCTTTTCAAATTTGTTTTCTGAATCTATCTTATACTTTTTAAGATCATTTATATCGTCGGAAAATGAATTTATACCAGGTAAAGTCGATGAAATTGTTTCATTTAATCTGTCTACTTTAGATTGGATCTCATTATCTACAGCAGATAAATTTGCAGCTGTTTCCTTCATACTCTGCATAGAAATTTCATATTGATGGGAAATTGCGTTTATGCTTTCTTCCATTCTCTTCAAATTTTCGTTGTAATCCTTATCCTTTAGATTTATAGCTTTTGCAACCCCATTGAAATTCTCTATAGATTTGTTTACATTGTCAGCTAATTCATCCATGTTCGACTTTAGGAAATTTACAGATTCATTGATCTTATTTATCTTTGCAGCAGAATCATTATATGCATCATTCATTTTGTCTATGGACGAATTAAATGCCTCTATAGCACTGTTTAAAGCGTTTGAAATTGCATTGATATCAGAACTCATCTTTGACATATCTGCACGTATGCTGTCTGATTTGTCGAGGCTTTGGATTTTTTTGTCCAACATTACATTTTGCTGGTTTAAAGCATCTATCTTACTGTACAAATCAGATATAAGCGTGCTTATTGAATTATTAAATTTGTCAACATCCTTTATATAAGATTCATAGTCCATAGAGTTATTAGGGTTAATGTTACCATCCATAGAAAACTTAATTCTTTTTTATATTTAAACTTTTAAATTGTTATTTAGTTTGAATCTCAACTTTAAGTTTACAGGCCTCACAAACATCTTTTACCGATGGAAATCCGCAGATTTTGCACTTTTTAATTTCTACTTTCTCTATTTTCTTCTTAATGTCCTTTACTAAAAACATAGCTTCTATTACGTTTTTTTTGGATCCAGGATAATAAGTTTCAAATTCTTTTATAGCCCTGGAAACAGTGCCTCGGAATCCTAATCCAGCGTACGGGCAAGGAGTATGCAGGGCATTTATACCGTTTAGCATAGAAAATAGCATTGTCTCTTTTTCGCTAAGAAATAAAAATGGTTTTATTCTAGGTATAAATCCTCCGTCCTTTACTACACCAGAATACGCTCCAAGCCTAATCATCTTCTCCAAGTCATTTTGTACTAAGTTCATTATAACATTCTCTGCTTCATCATCCATATTGTGTGCAGTCGCAACCTTGTCTGCCTTTGTTTCCATAGCAGCATAGTTTATCAGATACCTGCGGAGAACTCCACAAGCAGCACAAGGTATCCCTTTCTTAACCGATGCTATTGAATCCATCGTTTTTCCAGTAAAATCTTTATAACTGAATATCTTGTAATCAATTCCAAAAGTTCTACAATACTGTTTCATTATTTCTATTGTTTTATCTCTGTACCCCTTTATTCCTTCGTCGATTGTTATAGATATTATTTTATTGCTTTTTTTGAAGTGTTTTGATAATATGTATAAAAGTGAGAGAGAATCTTTTCCACCTGAATTTGCTACTGCTATCGTTTCACCATTTTTTATAAGTTTGTATCTTTCTATTGTTTCTAAAGTTATCCTTTCAAAATTTTCCTTAAAGTGCTCTGCACAGAGTGTTCCATTGCTAGTCGATATGACAGCATTCTTACCGCAAATTTCACATTCCATTAACCGCCTGAAAAAACCTCTACTATCGTTATTTTGTTATCATTTAAAATTTCATCCTTTGTATATATCTTGCCGTCACTGCCTATAATAATAACAGAGTCATCATTTAAATTAAGCTTATTTATGAGCTCTTCTGCCCTCCCAGATTGTAATTCTACGGTTTTTTCTCCAAAATTTATATTTTTTACTTTTACTTCCATTTTACTCAATGTTGTGCATTTTTAAAAGGTCTTTTTCATAAGCCTTTAAATTTTCAGGTATTTCAACTTTTATCTTGTCTTTTAAGGATATTTTATTCTCTTTTTTCATGTTCCACACTTTACTGTTGAAATTCATAAGCTCTTCCCCCAATTTTAGTATTTCATCGTTTTCTCTGCTTTCTTTTGGTATTTTCTGCAGGTGTATTGAGTTATCAGAATAAAGTTCTCTCCATATAGTATCAGTAATGAATGGAGAAATCGGCGCCATAAGAATAAGAACATTCTTTAAAACTTTATTTAATGTATGCACCGCAGAGTCCCTCTCCGCAGTTGAAAATTCCTCCCCATAAGCTCTTGCTTTTACTTGCTCTATGTAATGTGGCGCAAATATGTTCCAGACGAACTCTCTTATCTTATTTGCTGGTATAAATGGATTCAATTTTTCATATCCTTCTATGCATTCATTTGTTAGTTTTTTAGCGTATTCTAGAATCCATTCATCACTTTTTTCCGTTTTGATCTCCTTATTTTCATCGTATTCAAACTGACTTATCAATCTAGCAACGTTCCAAAGTTTTGTAAGGAATTTAGTGCTTCCTTGCAGTCTACTTTCAGAGAACATAAAATTACTACCAGGCATAGCCTCTGAAACCGCCCAAAAACGGAATGAATCTGCTCCGTATTTTTCTATTATATCAGTTGGATCTACGCCATTGCCTTTGGATTTTGACATTTTTTCTCCATGTTCATCCAGACCCATTCCATCAATCCACGCCATTTTCCACGGTAATTTGCCAGTTAACTGATAATTTCTTAGTATACTGTAATTTAACCAAGTTCTTATTATGTCTATACCCTGTGGCCTTAAACTCATAGGATATGTTTTATTGAAAAAATTTTTATCATTAAGGTATTTTGTTACATATAAGGCAGATACGCTAGAATCCATCCAGGTGTCAAATGTCCTAGTGTCTCCAATAAAATCAACACTTCCGCATCGGCTGCATTTTGCTCCGCTTGGTGGATTGTTTTTCCAAGGTATGTAATACCCTCCTTCATCTGGAACAAAAGGCTCATTGCAATTTTTGCAGTACCATAATGGTATTTCCGTCCCATAATATCTTCTCCTCGATATCGGCCAGTCATTCGAAACTTTTAGCCAATTTATAAGAATCTGTCTATGTTGCTCTGGTACAATTTCCAGTTCCTCTGCAAGTTTTAATAACGTATCTCTTATATCTGTAACTTTAACGTAGTATTCATCGAGTGGTATTATCTCTATGGGTGTTTTGCTTCTGTCACACATAGGTGTTCTATGCTTAATCTTTTCTATTTTATTTACGTACCCTTTTTCTTTAAGTAAATCTATTATCTTTTTCCTTGCATCATTAATTTTCAGTCCATTAAGTTCACCACTGTTTTCATTCATTTTACCATCAGTACCAACAATTATTCTTTCTCCTAATTTTAATTCCTTTATTATCATTACATCATTATAATCTCCATAACTGCAAATCATGACTGCGCCGCTCCCAAATTCTGGTTTTGCATAGCTATGCGCTATTATTTTTACTTTGTTTCCGTATATTGGAGTTATTGCAGTCTTTCCAACAAAATCTTTAAAGCGCTGGTCATCTGGATTTACTAATATCGCAGAACATGCCGCGAGTAATTCCGGCCTAGTGCTTGCAACAAGTATCTTTTTGTCAGAATTTTCCACATCGAATCTAAAGTAGACTAAATATGTGTCTAATTCTTTGTATTCTATCTCCGCGTCCGCTATAGTTGTGCCACAATCTATACAGTAATTGCTAGGTCTTGTTCCCCTAATTATCATATTTTTCTTCCACATTTCAATGAAAGTGCTTTGGGTTAATTTTCTATATTCTATAGAATCAGTACGGTATAAATTATCAAAATCCCCCGAATAACCGAACGATTTAAGTATATCTAGCATTTCATTCTCAAGTTCATCTAATGATTCCTTGCATTTATCTATGAATTCTTGTCTCGGAGTTTCAAGCATACGTATATTGTATTTCTTTTCAGTGTATCTTTCAACAGGTATGCCATTTCTATCCATACCTACCGGAAAAAGAACCTCTTTTCCAAGCATTCTCTGAGATCTTCCGATTACATCAATCTTTGAATACTGGGCTGCTGCCCCCAAATGCCATGGCCTACCGGAGGTATAAGGCGGAGGGGTATCCATAGAGAAAATTTCTTTTCCGATTTCTGGAGAGAACCCGAATTTTATCGAATTTATATCATTTATTATTCTCTTCTCTAATTCTCTATTCCAGTTTTTCTCTTCAAGTATCTTTCTGTCTTTAAGCATTCTAAATTAATATTCTCATTAGTTTTTATCTTTTACTCAAGAGTTATTTCCTGGTTATCCAATAGTATATGCGAGTTTTTGTTTAATTCATATCCAAATTCCCTAGCAAGCTCTAAATTTGCGCTTATTTTCTCTATTCCACCGTGTGAGGGTATAAGGTGCTTTGGCATGAGCATCTTTATTAAAAGTTTATGGTCATTCTTTGAAGCATGTCCAGACACGTGGACATTATCAGCTATGTTTACATTTAAACTTTCAAGCGCATTTTTTAGCATGCCTTTGTTTGCTTCATTTAATGGTGTTGGTATTGTCCTTGAGGAGAATATCACTGCATCTTCATTTGAAAGCCTGTATTGATATTGTCCAGTCACAAGTTTATCCAAAAATGCTCCCTTTTCTCCTTGGTGGCCCGTGCATATTATAACGTACTTTCCCGGTCTTTCTGAAACATGTTTTAATAGGCCGTTTATCTGTTCACGTCTAAAAGCTACTTCTGGTAAAACTCCTTTATTTATTACATTTGTATATATTGCTGCTTTTGTATACATATCCATGCTCCTGCCAAATATCATTACATTTCTGTTTAGTTTCCTGCTTATCTCCGTTATGTTTTTTATTCTAGCTATATGTGAGGAAAAAGTCGAAATAAATATGGTTTTATTGCCGAGCGTTTTCTTCATTATATCTTCTAGCATTGTTTTTACTATGCTTTCAGAGAAAGTATACCCATCTATATCCGCATTTGTCGAATCTGATATAAGCAAAAATATCCCTTCCTTGTGCAATTCTTCAAGCCTCTCATAATCCGGTTTCCTGCCCAAAGTTGGGCTGTTGTCGAATTTCCAGTCGTTTGCATATATTATAACACCATACTTTGTGTGTATAGCTATCATAGAACTATTTGGTATAGAGTGTGTTATATTTACTAGTTCAATAACTATCCCATCAGATATTTTGTATTTAGTTCCCGTGTTCAATGGCAAAAGTCTCAATGATTTAACCTTAAAATTCTTCATAAGGTTTTCTATTACTTTTATAGCAAATGGTGGCGCTATTACTGGGCATTTGTACTTTTGACTCAAAAATGGCACAGCCCAAATGTGGTCCAAGTGGCCATGTGTTAATACTATAGCTTTTACATTCTTTCCTTCTTTTAGGAAAAAATCTCTGTCGTCCGGTATTACATTGTTGTCTATCAACGCTGTTATATCGTTTATACTTATGTCATTCTTCTCTTCTTCAAAGTTTACTAATTTTTCTATGTCTGCTCCCATATCTGTGATTATAATCTCACCGTCTATGTCAATTGCAGTCATGCTTTTACCTATTTTGCTGTATCCTCCAAATGCTTTTACTTTTATCATATTCCTTTTATTAACTCACCTACTTTTTCGTGTTTTTTTCTGGAAAGATCTCTAAGCAACTTGACTACTCCGCTGCCATATTGCATTGCTTTTTTCCTTCTTTCCGTTAATTCATTACTAAGTCCAAATTCTTTTCCAATGGAACGAAGTACTGATTTATTATTATATTCTATTTTTTCCATTTTTTTAATGTTCTCTACAAGTTCATCATTTAGATAGGGCAAAACGACGGATATCCCAAAATAAGATGCAATTGAATTTATTCTAAGTAGATCAAAAGCAGGCATGTAAAATAATCTTTTCTCCTGGTACTCCTTTAATTTTTCTTTTTCCATTGTTTTATGACGATAAAAGCCAAGGAAGAGTTCATCACTCCCAAGTCCACTCATAATTTTTTTACATCCAATTTCCTTTGCCTTCTTTAATGCAATGAATTCTGTTATCCCCATTATTATGTTATATGTATCTAATTTCATTTTTTTAAGTGTTTTTATCGCTTGTACCGCATTCTCCTCGTTTATCTCCGCAAAGTAAAGTTCTTCACCAATGTTTTCGGCCAATTTATTTGAAAAATAAACGTCTTCACTTTTATCAACACCAGCTGTTATTATCTTTATAGATTTTAATTTCTTTTTGGAAATTACCGCAAGAAGGGAAGAGTCTATTCCTCCAGAGACTAGAACAGAATCCGCATTGCTTTTTTCTATATAACTTGAAATAATCTCTTTTATGTCTTTTTTAGTTACTTCTTTTTTTTCATTTATTTTAATTTTTATAATATTGTTCTTTATTTTTACGTTTGCATTTCCAGGAAATATAAACCTTAAATTTAATATCTTTTGACTTTCTAATCTTGAATTAACACTGTCAGTTGTAAAGCTTTTACTTGTCGTTTCCATATATCTTTATATTAAGTTTATCTCCTACTTTTATATCATACTTCTTATCAATGGGAAGTTCAAGTACATGTTTTGCATTAATAGGCCCATTGTAAAGTCTCCACTTCTTTGCTATAGTTTGATATAAGACCCTGAATTTGTCATCAAGCCATATGACGTTGAGTTCAAACCTAACAAAATTCATGTGTATATCCTTTACATTTGGGAGAAATGCCCCATTCCCTGGTTTGGAAACGAACATTAATCCAAGTATTTTGCTAGATACGCTTCTGCAGTATTTAACATTCTTAACAATTCTTTTCCCATTCTTATAAAAATCACATAATTCTTTCATTTTTTACTCCTTAGCTTATAGATACAAGAAATATAATACTCATATGTTAAAATTCAAGCTCCTTTGATACAAAATCCTCTAAACTTATCTTTTCTAGCTTCTCTTTTTCATCTTTCTTAGCCATGTTCATTGCTAAGAGAAACAGTATAAACCCTATGCTGTTTCCACTCTTGTTGTTTCCAGGTATCAATAAATCTATAAAAGCAGTACTGTTATCAGTGTTAGCTATTCCAACTATAGGTATTTTTATTTTTTTTGCATCATTTATTGCCCTTCTATTGGCCTTTGGGTCCGTTATTAATAGAACTTTTGGTTCAAAGAAATTTTTATAGCTTACATTTGTTAGTGAACCTGCCAAGTACCTCCCAAAATTAACACTTATATTCATTAATTTAGAAAAGTTATAGACAGCATAATAAGCACTGTCAAGCGTTGAAACTAGTAGGATCTCTTTTCTCTTGTAGTTGTTTAAGAATTTAGCCGCAAGCTTTATTCTTTCATCTATAAGCTTTATGTTAAGGATTGTAAATTTATTTGGTATCTTCTTAAATACAAACCTTTCAAATGTCTTATTATTGGCATTCGCACCAATTCTTGTTCCATACGTTTTGTATGCTTCCAATTTTTCTATTTTTTTAAACACCATATTAGTTTAGTTCTATTAACCTATTTATCTTTTCTATCCTTTCTCCTCTATTGATTCCAACTTTTAAATACTTTGCGTTTAGTCCAGTAGCCAGATCTGCTATTATTGGTATAGCAGTCTCTTCGGATCTATGCGATACTACCTTTGTTATATTGAACTTGTCAGCTAAATCAGAGTATTCTTTGACTTTGTACATTAATGCAACTTGATTGGGTTTTATAAGCGTAGAATTTATACTTTCATGGACTTTTTCTAGTCTTTCAGGGGTAGTCGCCGTTAAGTCGTCTCCGACTATGAGGGATCCCTTGACTTTTTCAAGTATCTCTTTATAATCCTCTGGCAAAGTTTCATCGACAGGGTCTTCTATGAAGAATATATCAAATTCTTCCGCTAATTTCTCTGTCAAATCTATTTGTTCTCCCCTGTTCAGTTCCCTTTTTCCATAAATTGGACGTTTATAGCTGTATTTTCCATCTTTGTAAAATGTTGAAGCTGCAAAATCCAGCCCTAGTCTTATGTCCTTCCCGGTTTCTTTTATTACGTTTTCGATTGATTTTCTTACCAATTTTATTGATTCATAATTGTCAAGGCCACTTATGAATCCACCTTCTGGGTCTACTCCTCCAAGAAAACTGTCAGTTTCATTCTCAAGCAGTTTTTTCACTTCCTTGTAGACCTTAAGCGTGGTTTCTATGCTTTCTATGTTGGTGTCTGCTATAGTGGTTACGAGTATCTCTTGTATATCCATTCCTAAGCCGGAGGCATGCAATCCGCCGCCAATCATTTTGCATACTGGCATAACGTTTTGTTTTTTGCCGAAAAGGGAAAATGGCTCTACGTTCATGTAGTTGCTTAGAGCATAAATTAATGCATAAGAAAGTGATAATGACGGGCCGCCTATAAATTCATTAGGAATTTCCTTTTCTATAGCAAATATATCTTCTAAACTTTCAATTTTCTTTCCAACTATGCCTTTGAGATAGTTATTGAAGGCATTTATTTCTTCATCTATTCCATTTTTGAATTGATTTACTTCGTACTTACTGTTGCTTTCTCCTTTAGGAGAAGAACCCCTAAACTTTCCTCTTTCAGTTTTAATAATTACCTCTACGGTGAAATTCGAATTTGCGTTCAGTATCTTTATAGCCGAAGCTTCTTTTATTTCCATTATTATTAGTTAACTTGAATTTATTTAAACATTTCTTCAATCTTTATTATTCTGTCAGAGAAATTTACATTGTCGTCTTTTCCTTTGCCATGTATTATATTCAACACTTTTTTTACTGCGATTTCTATGTCTTTGCTATTGTCTACTTGAAACACTTTTCTTTTTCTTTTTTTTGCTTCAATATAAGTTCCATCTAGAGCTTCAAACATTACATTATCATACACTTTTGATTTAGCATATCCTCTCTTTTCCAACCTTTTCTTAAGTATGAACGGGTCCGTTCTTATTATTATAGTGGTTTTTATGCTCTTGGAATTCAGCAAATGTGATAGGTGCGAAATCACTAAAGAATTGTCCGATTTAACTTTCTGGAAACTCTTGTTTAATTCTTTTATACTAATCTCCTTCTCTCCATTTTTGCTTGAAAGCATTTTACCTAAATCTATTATTTTATAGCCCGTCAATTTAGATATTCTCTCTGCAATACTGTGTTTTCCAGTACCAGGAGTTCCAGATATGGCTATTATCATATTATTTACCATTAGTAAATGGTTTTAAATATATTTATATTATCGCGTTTCTCTTTAATTGATGGCAGTAGAAGATGAAGCCGATCTTCATAAAGCGTATGCCAATTTTAAAATTGGCAATAAAAAAGATCTTGAAGATCTACTGTATAACGAAAAATTCTATAATTCAACTTTAGACGCAGTTCATAAATTAAATATAGAAAAAGTGAAAAAAGAATACGGAGAAATAGGTCTAGATAGGTATATAAGAAGTATAACTGACACTTGGGATGATGAAGACATCCAATATCCAAGAAAAAAGCATAATTTAAGTTCACTTCTAAAATCAGTTTTAATTTCTCCTGCAAAATTAATCGGAAAAATTTATGATTATGCTCTTTCAAAAACTGGTAGTCATTTAATATCGACCATGGCATCCACTTCTGTTGCTGGGGAACTTATAGGTACTCTTTCATTTATGGGAGAGAGTGCTTATATCTCTCACTCGCTTAACATACCTTTCTTAAAGCTGTTGTCGGAGGAGATACCTCTTCAATATCAATTCTTTATCCAAATCCCATTAATAACAGCTGCAGTTGCCGCTGTTTTTATTGGTATGATAACTGGAGGAACTTCGATGGTCTTTAACCATAAGATGATAGAAAAAAAGGAGATAGAAAGGGACTTGCGTAGATATAAGGATAAATTCAATAGAGTATTCTCCAACTATTCAAAAGAATTTTTTGGTTCAAACATAGAAGATACTCTTGAAAACCTGAATTCAATATATATGATGTCATCATCTAAAACATACGAAAGAATAAGCAAGTCCAAAGAAGATTTAAAGAGATATGAAAAGGAGATGTTGCCATACATAGAGCACGTCATAAAAAAGGATGTTAACCCTAATTTAGTATTTTATCGTTCTCCGAAGGGCGTTGGTGGTTTTACACTCATATATAATTCAATCTTGGGCAAATTCTTTAAGCATAGATCATATAGTCCTGTATTTTTGAATGTTAATCGTATAAAAGCAGTTCCGGAGTATCTTTTTGCGCTTTTCCATGAAATATCACATGGTGCAGGTGCAACTACAGAACAAATGGCCAGTTATTATGCATCGATTGCAATGGAGAAAGTAAGCAAAAAATACCCATTACAAGGATATGATCTTTTTATTTCAGCCAATAACTTAGAATCAGCTGTTGCAACCTTTGCCAAGAAATTTAAATCTAAAGAAGAATTTTTTTCAAGGCTTAAAGAACTTAATCTACCAAAATTTGTTATAGATTCTTTTGATTCAAGATTTAATCCATTTTATTCAATAACTTTTCCGCTTTACGAGGCCATGTTTTCTGGCCCAGTAGAATCAAAATTCACTGGTTTATACGCTTCCGGGCCTTATATTGCCTATAAATTGGTAAAAAAAGGGATTATTAAAACCTTTTAATTTTGTATTGTCTTATTTTTCTTTGTAATGGAACAAGAGAAAATAATTAAGATGCTTAACAAAGTAGATAAGAGAATATTAGAAATTATAAATAGCGGAGAAAAATTTGTTGATGAATTAGAGATTTTAACAGGGTTTGAAAAACCAGCTATTATAAACTCTGGCAGAAAGATGATGAGTTTTGGTCTAGTTAAAATTACAGGCATAACTTCTGAATCTTTAGTACTTACTGATAATGGGAAAAAATATTTAAAAGATGGTTTGCCAGAATTTGTGATTTTTAATTTTATAAAAAAATATGGAGAAGTAGAATACAAACAGCTTTTCCTTGACACTGGCTTGGATAAGAATGAAATAGCCGGTGCAATCGGATTTCTTAGGAAAGAAGGAATGTTGATTGAAAAAAATGGGAAAATTTCAGTAAACTTGGAAAAACAGGCAGATATAGAAAAAAAGAACAAATTTCTTTTAGAAGTGGGAGAGAACAAGCAGGCAGATGAAACAGATTTTTCAGATTTATTTAGGCGCAATATAGTAGAAAGGATCACTAGAATCAGAGATGTTTTCTCAATAACAACTCTGGGTAAAAATATAATTAAAAATAAAGATTTTCATGTGGAACTCATAGATAAGCTGTCAACCGAAAACATAAAAAATTGGAGAGGACTAACGTTCAGAGAATATGGTAATATGCCAGAGATACCCTCAATTATAGCTGGTAAATCCAACATAAAAACTAAATTCAGTGAATTTATAAAAGATGTTTTAGTTTCAATGGGCTTTAAAGAGATGAGAAGTAATTATGTGGAGTCGGTATTTTGGAACTTTGATGTTATGATGTTCAGACAAGATCATCCGGACAGGGAGATACAGGATACTGTTTACTTAAATGGTGCTGTTGGAAAAATACCAAAGGATTTATTGTCAAAGGTTAAGGCGGTATATGAAAACGGGTTTAAAGTATCAAAATATAATGAATCTATAGGTTATGGTAGGCATTTTGACGTTTCAAAGAGCAATTCATTGATAATGAGAGGGCATACCACAGCTACGACTTTTAGATATATAAATGACTTCATATCTAAAAATAAAGATAAGCCCGTAAAATTCTTTTCAATAGATAAGTCCTTTAGAAATGAAACAATGGACAGCACGCATCTAATTGAACTTTACCAGATAGAAGGAATAGTGTATGATGATAATCTAACGGTTGCAGATTTAATTGGCTATATAAAGAAATTTTACAGTAAAATAGGAATAGAAAAGATAAGGTTTAAACCTACCTATAATCCCTATACAGAGCCAAGCTTAGAAATACAGGCCTTTAGTCCAAAGCTTAAGAAATGGATAGAGATAGGCAACTCTGGGGTTTTCAGGCCGGAAACCTTATATCCTTTCGGTATAAAAAAGAACATAATTGCATGGGGTTTTGGAATGGAGAGGATGCTTAATCTTAAACTTGAAATGGCGGATATACGTGATTTATACGGTGCTTACACGGATATAGATATTTTAAGAAACATAGAATCCGCGAGGATATTTAGCGAGATATGATATGGTAATGCTGAATTACAGATTAGATGATATCAACAAAATCATAGGCAAAAAATTAAGCCTTAAAACTTATGATGAATTAGCATTTAATTTCGGCTTAGATTTGGAAATCGGAGAGGACGTATTAAATTTTGAAATTACTTCTGATAGGACAGACATAGTTTCAAAATATTCATTAGCTAATGTTCTGGCGAATGCAATGAATGTAAAGATTAAAAGGTACTTGGATATAAATAAAGAAAATTCAGAAGTTTTTGTATATAAAACCATAAGGCCTTTTGTCAATGTTTTGCATGTAAAACTTCTTAAAAAGATAGGAAATGATCTGCAAGAGTTAATAAATATGCAAGAAAGACTTGATAAAAATATTGGCAGGAACAGGCATAAATCTGCTATAGGTTTATTCGATTACAGTAAAATAGAATTTCCTATAACGTATCACGAAGAAAATCCAAAAAATGTAAAATTCGTTCCATTAGGTTACAAAAATGAAAAAACTTATAGTGAAATAATAAAGGAAGTAGAGCAAGCTAAGGAGTATTCATCTTTGGTTACAAGTAAACCTATAGTATGGACAGATAAGTCTAGGAGAATTCTTGCAATGCCTCCAATAATAAATTCAGACTATTACTCTGTTTCAGAAGATACTGATGATCTTCTTGTAGATATTACTGGAACCGATAGGATTACCGTAAATGCAGTAACGAAGATATTAATTCACAATTTTCAGTTTATTGGCAGGGTTTCATTGCTTAAAGTGTATTACAAACAAAAATCAATAGATACGGGCTTATCATTTAAAACTCATCAATTCACGGTAAATAGCGAAAGCGTAAAATCTCTTTTAGGGATTGAATTAAGTAAAAATGAGATAATTAAAATACTAAGCAGATTAGATTATTCATTAAAGGAAAATGGAAAAGACCTGCTGGTAGCTCCACCATTTTACAGACAAGATATAATGCACCAAGTTGACATAGTAGACGATTTAATGCGCGTGATAGGTGTTAATAACATAAAGGAGATTTACCCTCATTCTTACAGTGATGGCAGCTTTCTTTATTTTCATTACAAATTAAAAAATATAAGAGATGTGGCAGTCGGCCTAGGTTATCAAGAAATAGATATAAATACACTTACAAATGAGAGATACCAGTTTCAGAATACATTCATTAAAGCTGAAGATTACGTAAGTCTGCTTAAGCTTAAGAGTGGTGATGTTACTATGGCGGCAAAAAATGTTTTTCCAGAATTACTTAGGTTGATATCAAATAACCTTCATAAGAAATTTCCACAGAATGTTTTTTCTATATCCAATGTTATCAAAAAGTCAGATTCTGACGTTATATTTTCTAATTCTAAGAGGCTTTCTATTGTATCTTGTAGTAAAGATGTAAATTTAACGGACATCCTATCAGCAGTTAAAAAAATCATATCTGATTCTTTTAATGCTGATATTACTGCTGAGATCAATTATGACTTTAAAGATACTTTTATACCTGGTAGAAGTTATAGAATAGCAGTAAATGGAAAAGATATAGGGTTTGTTGGAGAAATACACCCGAGGGTTTTAAATGCTTTTGGAATAGAATTACCTGCATCTATAGCAGAGATATACCTCGATGAATTGCTCGTATGATTTGTGTATCTGTATCTTCAAAGGAAGATCCAACAAAAAAGATATAAAATGTGCAATATTGTGTTTTGCAAAAATTACCATACGTTTTGTACTTTTGTTTGCAGGCAATAAGAATAATGATAAAAATGATAATAACTTACCATTTCTTAGAGTAAATATAAAAAATGGAAATTGAATTTGCAGGGGTAGCGAAGCGGTCAAACGCGTAAGGCTTAGGACCTTATGGCTCAGGCCTTCGAGGGTTCAAATCCCTCCTCCTGCATTAATTATCAAACATGGCTTCGTATACAAAATAAGATTCGATGATAACCTTAAATACTAAAATCTGCTTTATTTTATTAAGGATTAAATAAGTATATGAGGTGTGAATTATGGTAAGTCTCCCGTTTGATAATTTCTTGAATATATTCAAGAAGAATGTTAATGTAAATTCGTCTAATCAAAGCGGCGATTACGTTGAATTAGAAGTTGATCAGAATGACAAGCCGTTGCCAAAGATTTTTGTGAAATATTACAATCTCAATAAATTCGAAGATGCAAGCGGTATACTTAATGATATTAGGTCAGGATATACTCTATCATTTATAAAGGTAAAAGAAATAAGAGACAAGGGCGGTTTAGACGAACTTAAACGTACTATTTCAAAACTTAAGAAAAGTGCAGATGCTGCTGAAGCTCAAATAATAGGTGTTGATGAAGATTATCTGCTGATAGTTCCTGACTTCGTTAAGGTTGAAAAAGGGGAAGTATTATCTAATCAAGACAATAGATCACAAGTCTAAGCTAGGTAAGCTGCATTTATAGCGCATTTATCAGAATCCTTTGTTATACTTAGCATTGTTAGCGATTTAATACTAGTTTCATCGGCATTCTTTGTATCCACTTTTTCTGTATTGAATGAAAAGGATATATCATCGAATATTTCAGCTGCGCTTTTATCAACACCAACAATCTCGGGTTTTGCGGTGTTTAATATCTCTTTTACTTCATTCAATGTTTTTACCCTGTGAACTTGTACAGAACTGTTTATAATTACGGCTACTATTATTCTGCCTTCACTTATCGCTATCCCTGCCTTTGTCATAAAATATTTTTATAAGAAAAAGCCTTTCGAAGAAAAAATTTATCGAATCAAGCTCCTCAAAACTAAATTTTAAACGCTTTATTTCTTTATATACCTTATGAACGTCATATGCGCTTGATAATATTATAAAAGCCATCCCATCTTTTTTCAAATGATTTTTTAACCCATCTATTATCTTAATGGTAATCTCACTGCCTTCTTTTCCACCATTTAGCGCATAATCCACCCAGTCTTTTTTGCTTTCTCCTGGCAGGTACGGTGGATTTGCATATATTACATCAAATTTCTCACGTTTTAATTTCGAAAATAAATCAGATACTATAAATTTTATATTTTTTACTTTGTTTAATGATGCATTTCTTTTTGCAGCTTTAACTGCATACGGGTTTATATCCACGGCAATAACTTCATCTGCTTTTAATGCTGCGTTAATGGCTATAATTCCACTGCCAGTACACAAATCCAAGACCCTTCCCCTGGCGTATTTTACAGCCTTTAATATTAAAAAACTGTCTTCTTTTGGCGGATATACATTTTTGAATTCTTTTATTTTTACCATGCGAAACGTTTATTAATGTGTTTAGGGTTAAATGATAAATATGAAAGGGTTTAAGGCATATTTATTACTTGCATTGTTGATAGTTTTACTGATAGGTTTTATTGCTGCTGGGAAAACTTCTCCATCTTATTCTCCACCAGTTGTAAAAACAATAAATTGCAATACAGTCAATTTAAATTTTTCTGCGGCTACAAAAACTGATATAGTCGCGAAAACTGGTACAAACACTTTTTTCAATATCCCTATAAATAATACGGGTAATGTAACAGAAACTATTGGTTTAAAAGTTGTTTCTAATAATGCTCCGTTTACAGTGGAGTCTGCACCATCTTTTAGGCTAAATGCTAGCAAAAGTGGCTATACTTCATTTGGGATTTATTCTCCCACAAGAACAGGAAATTACAGTTTATATGCTAATGTCTCCGCTTCATATCTAAATTGTGTAAATTATAAGAATTTGCCGATAAACGTTACAATTAGAAATTCTTCTAGTTAATGGAAAGCCAAATAATAAAAGACATTGAAATAAAGCAAATAAAAGAAGATAACTCAAAAGTGAGGGTTATTGGAAAAGTTATATCTTCAGATGAAAAAACCGGTATTTTTGAAATTGAAGACGAAGGAAGTAAACTAACTTGTATGTCAATGATGGGAATTACGCCCCCGAAAATTGGTGAAATGGTAATCGTTACTGGAAGAACAGTTTCCACAGATTCATCATTTGAGTTGCGAATAGAGGCGATTCAAAGTATAAATATAAATGATTATAATAATTATAAGAGGTATTTAAAAATAAGGGATGATTTGTTAAATAATTATGGAAGCAGAATTTAAAGACGCAGAAGTGTTCAAGAGAATGATGGACTCTACTGGCAGTTTAATGTCCGATGTTTCTATAGATTTTAACGAAGAAGGGTTCGAAATAAAAGCAATGGATCCCGCTAATATAGCGATGGTTCTATTTGAAGCAAAGAAATCAATATTTTCAAAATTTAACATTGAAAAACCTGTAAAAATATCCGTTTCTCTAGATGATTTAAATGGTATATTAAAATTGGCAAAAAGGGAGGACAAATTGATAATATCCGATTCTAAAAATAAGCTTATCCTTGATATAGTTGGAAAAACTAAGCAGCATTTCTCTATACCTTTAATAGATGAAAATTACACCGCTCAGAAAGTACCTCAGCTTAAGTTTACTGCAGAAGTTACGATTTTAAGTGGACTTGTAAAAGAATCTATAAAAGCTGCGAATTTGGTAGATGATTCAGTATATTTTACAGTTGACAGGCCAAGACTTATAATAAGCTCTAAAAGCGAAGAGAAAGAGTTCTCTCAAGAACTTTCAATAAATGATAATAAAGAGATGTTTGATATGAAATCAGAATCCACAACAAGATCAAAATACTCTATAGAGTATCTTACTAAGTTCCTTAACTCCACAGATGCAGATAAACCTATAAAGTTGTCATTTTCAAATAATTATCCATTAAAACTTGATTATGAGATAAATTCAGATGCGAATATGTCTTTTATACTTGCTAACAGGTTAGAGTGATAATCTGCTGAACTGTGATTACTCCAATGATAAAAGTTCGTCTTCATACTTGTTAATGTCCCTAAGTAATAGTGGTAAAGAGAGATAATCCACAGATAGTATCTTACCGTTTCCAGGATTATGTAAAATGAGAGAATTCGTTTTGTTTCTAGTAACAAGAAGTATAAAATTCTTTTTTCCATCCAATAACCTTTCTTTATCTATAAAATTCTCGGCTCTAATAGACTGCATATTCGCGAATTGGTCTTCCTTTTTAGGAGGTATATATAAATGGTCCTTGCAATCTACAAAGAATCTTCTATTTTTGTCGTATGCTATAAAATCTATTTGAAATCTTCTATTAGTCTTAAATCTCACATCTCTGCTAATTTCATAATCAAAATTCTCAAATATCTTGGCAGTTTCATCCTCAAATCTTTTCCAATTCCTTTTTATCTTTTCATATTTTACATCAAAATACATAAAATATATAAAATAGGCAACATTAATATAGATTGTATCTGCATCGGTAGTCCAGTGGTAAGACACTACCCTGCCACGGTGGAGACCCGGGTTCGAATCCCGGCCGATGCATTTTATTTATTTTTTCTAGTCATCCATTTTAGATAAAACCAGCTTTGTAGGTTGGTAATAGGTCTTTTTATAGACCCCCCACCGATCAATGATAATATTAACAAGGCAAGACACACAGTAGATATTATGTATATCAGCGGAGAAAAAATCCCAGAATATCCAAGAATTGAAGAAACTATTACTGTTATTAAAAATCCTGCTTCTTTTCTGTATAAGTATGTTATCCCAACACCAATTATTATCATAGAAAAAAACAGATACGCTATATACGGGTTTGTTTGAAATATTGAATCTATTATCACTGATATTATATTTGTCATAACAGTTTTAATTTCCCTGTAATTTTATCTATATCTTCAGCATAGTACGGACCTACACCTATTGCCGTTTCGCTTCCAGGAGGGACTTGTGTCTGGCCTGCATCTCTAACTATTGCATGTGGAAGCCGAGATGTTTTTAGTTCGTTCTTAATGGCCTCAAATTCCTCTAATTTATTTACTTTAAGCACTATCTTAGTTTCTCCCTTTTTTAGCCATTCTTTTGCAATGTCGGGGGCCCTTTTCTCAACGATTAGAAAGCTCATTAAACTAGCATGAGACGCTTGTGCTATCATTTTACCGTTGCTCATTCCAAGGTCCTTTCTTATTATTATAGCCTGTTTTATTTCTTTATCTTGTTTTATCATATAATTATAAAAATTTTGTATTAAATATGCTTTAACCTTTATTATATGTAAAAAATTAAAACAGAAACATATAAATATTAACCGCATAATAAACTAACAAATGGCAGAGGCTTTGTTAGAAGAGGAAAAGAATTTCTGTGCTTCATGTGATAGAGATATATCTATAATAGAGAACTCAGTGGTCTTTAAGTGCCCAAACTGTGGGGCAAAAGTAGCAAGATGTGGCAAATGTAGAGGAAGAGGAACCACATATACTTGCAAATTGTGTGGATTTGTGGGGCCTTAAATATGGGAAAAGTAATCGCAAAAATAAAAGCGCTTCCTAAGGATACTTCTTCTGATATTAACAAATTGGTTGATGATATAAAATCTTTCTTATCGAAGTATGGGTCAGTTTATAAATCTGAGGTTCAACCGCTGGCGTTTGGCCTGACAGTAATAATGATAACTTTGGTGGTGGATGAAGAGGAAGGGACTTCGAAACTTGAGGAAGCATTTAAATCTTTTGATGCGGCAAGTTTGACTATAACAGAGGTTAGCAGGGCCCCTGATTTTTAATCATTGAAGATATTTTACCTCTTCTAGGAAAAGTTTCTTAAATTTTTCCATGTCTTTATAATTTATAGACCCACCAGAAGCCTTGTCATGTCCCCCACCTTCGCCTTTCATTTTGTTAAATATATTCTTTAGAATTACAGGTAAATGTATGTCGACTCCATTTGCTCTAAGGTTCAAACGCATGTCTCTAGCGTTTATCTTCGTCATAAACACCAATACATTTCCATAATATTTTTTGTCAAAGCTTAATTCTGTGACCAGAGTAGAAGAATATCTCTTCTTCTTGGGATTTAATTCATAAAAATAGATTTTTCCAATTTTTTCTGCATTCTGTTCAAAATCCTTTTTTAGGTAATCTAGTTCTTTTCTTACCTTTTTTTCAGCATAAATAAATCTTTCATTTTTTAATATGTCATTTATAGAATTCGAATTCATAAGCACCCCTAGTGCTTCGTCAGCTCCATCTCTATTGTAAACAGTTGTCATTGCACCTATCATTCCGGCTGCTTTCCCTAGATCATTATCATACATAAATTCGTCATTTCCAAGTTTTATGTTATATTTATTTGATACGTCTTTTACAAACCCACTATTTTCTTTTCCGCCAGAATCTCCAATTAATCCTATAGCAGAGAGCCAGTCAAGCTTTTTTATCTCCTTTTTAAATATCTTGTACATCAGGAATGAGCAAGGAGTATAAGTATTATCCCCCCATAACTTGGGATTTGCATATGCTATGTCATCAGCATTTATTATCTGATGATGGTCTATTATGCATAAATTCTTCCTTTTAAATAGAGTAAGCTGATCTTCTCTAATTTGCATATCGCACACTATTATATTTTGACTGTATTCTTCCATATCCATTTTTTCATAGTCTTCATAATTAGTAGGCCTGTAATAATATACTCCTTTTTTGAAGGTTTTTAATGCTTCTGTTAAAAGCGCTGCGCTAACTATCCCATCAGTATCAAAATGATAGAAGATTGTAAAATCATTATTTTTTTCTACGAAGTTTCTTACTTTCTCTATAGCTTCTGCTTCTTTTTTTATGTCCATCTAAATGTTTATCAGTATCTAATGATACCTCCATTAATGAATTTATCGACTTCCAGCTCTATTTGTTTTAAGCTGAAATCTCTTGTACTTATCGCTGCGTTTACGTCCATATCTAATTAATACACCTGAATTAATATGTTGTCAACATATCGTTATTTTACCTCTTTATATTATTTATGTTTTCCATTTTTGCGTTCTCTTTCATACTACAGTCTAAATCATGAAGTTTTCCGCTTGTACTTTATAAAATTCTTTTAATCTTTGTCTATCTTTTTTATAATACTGTTTACCAATCTGTAGTATCTCGATCCCCCACTAGAATCTATTTCATTTCTTATCGCTTGTAAAGGAATTAGTTTATATCTAAGATAGGATGTACCGACTTTTTCATCCGTTGGTACATAAAATTGGCTTATCCCTTTAGTGTAATTAGGCTTATGTATTATATATGATTCAAAGTATGTTTCTCTTTCGAGAGCTGGAACGGTTATAGCAGCAATAGTGCCCCACCTATCTCCATTCTTTTTAAGTGCAAATTTTATTCCAGGCTCATGGCAATCCCCTGCCATTGCTATGTCAACTAAGTCTTTTCCAGTATTCATTACTGTTGACATTAAGGATGTTCGCGCATCCATTCCGCCCCTATAACCTGCACTGTGCATTTGTAGTAAACCGTAATTACCTAAATATGGAGTCTGTCCTCTTAGGAGATAATCATCTACATAGATTACTTCTCTAGTTCCATTGTTTTCAAATTTAGGACCTAACATTCTGCCTTCGCTACCATTCCCAGTGGCTCTTTCAAAATGGTTCCCTCCTACAACATAAGCTTTATCGAACAACGGTGCGAGAGGTTTTATATATTTGTCAAGCCTTCTCTCTTGTTCTCCTATATCTATATCAGAATTTCCGTAAACAACCTCATGTAAGGTTTCAATGAAATCTTTTCTAGCTTTTTCTGTGTTTTCTTCTGTTAATATTTTTTCTAGCTTGCCTAAGAATTCCTCTGGACTAGGTGCTCTAGGCAATGACATTTTTGTCCTTTGTGCTTTGTCGTTTCCGCCATCAACCATATCCCCACCTACAAAAAGCACTTTATTGCTCTTTGGGACTTCACTTCCTTTTACTATGTCTGGAACCTTTTCCATTGCTTCATAATCTGATGCAGCATTCCCGACATGCCAATCTGATATCTGTGTAATTTCATAAAGTGATCCATTTTTCATTTCCTTGTTTATTTTTGTTATGTTTACATTGTTTTTTATTGCATTGAAGTCTATATGTTCTATTTCAACACTGTCATCTTTGTTTATCGAGAATATTGAAATTCCGCTATCCTCAGGCTGTGAAAGTCTTTTAGACACATCCGTTTTATTTAAGCTGGCTCTAAGTTTAAATTGTCTATTTATATCCATTAATGGCCCTTGGTTGAGTATAAAAACAGGGTCTTTTTTACTTTGGTAATCTAAAGCAGTGAATTCAGTTGCAGACCCTCTACCGGTTATGTATATATCTGCTAATCTACCATATTGAGCATCTAAGTTTGCATAATCAACGATCATCTTTATATTTCTATCACTTGGTTTTCCTTCATTTAAACCCGCTGTCAGAGCATTTATAGCGTGGAATACCTTTACTTTGAATCCATTTATTAATATTTCTGCATCGTGATTTTTGTCATCCTTTTCACCCAAATAATTTTCAAATCTTTTGTATATATGCAAGTTATTAGCCTTTTTGTCCTGTGTTAATATGTTGCTTAATAAATGCATATATATGTCATTTGCCTTGTCTTTTATTCCTTTTTTATCCGAAGTTTTCCATTTAGATGCTTTAAATTTATAATTATCAGGTATAATTGACATTATCCTTTCAATCTCATCAGGAACTTTATCTTCGAGTTTGTTTTGTTTCTTGTTGTTTTTTCTAATCCTGGTTTTTTCTTCTTCTTTGCTATTTCTTCTGCTTAACCTTTCAAGCGCTTCTATTATCATTTTTACATTTTTATAATCAGTTACACCATAAACGTAGTATAATGGTATATTCTTCTTTGCTGCTTCATAAGCTATAGACTTCATCTGGATCTTTGCAAGTCTTGCGGCTTCTGTAAGGTCATCAATAGAATCAGAATCATCTTTGTCTTTTTTTACTTCTTTATATACTTCTTCACCGTATTTTTCCCTAATTCTATCCTCTACTAAGTCTAGTCTTTCTCCTCTTAATCTGCTATACTTATCTGGGATAAATGCTAATCCCCCATTTATTATTATCCCATCAATTTTTTGATCATAATTTTTTATCATTTCTCCGACATTTTTAAGAACTTCCGAATCGCTTAATTTTGTAGCAAGTTCAAGCTCCGACATCACCAATAATTTAAGTTTTGAATTAGAATTTTCGCTTGTTTTTATTATATCTTCAAGTCCTTTTTTGTCCATCAATTCCCCCCATAATTAATTATATTTTTCTTTATTTATAAAAAACTATTTTGTATTACTATGGTATTACTTATATCTCTTTAAATCCAGTGAATTTCGTTAAAACATCTGGTACTTTTATTGTTCCATCTGACTGCTGGTAAGCGTCCATTATGGCTATAATTGTTCTCTGTATTGGCAGTCCAGTTCCATCCAATGTATAAACGTAGTGTTTTTCCCCATTTTTATCAACGTATCTTATATTCAATCTCCTTGATATCCAATCAGTTGTATTATCAAATGAACCTACTTCTCTGTATTTTCCTTGTGAGTAAAGATAAGCTTCTATGTCATATTGCTTTATATCTCTTACCCCCATATCCCCGGTAGAACAGCTTACAACCCTGTAAGGAACTCCCAATTCTTTCCATATATCTTCTACGTTATTTACCATCTCCTCATGGAATTTTACAGAATCTTCCGGTTTGCATAGAACTATTTGTTCAGTCTGATCAAATTGATGCATTCTAAATATTCCTTTTGTGTCTTTTCCATGTGCACCCGCTTCTTTTCTAAAAGCAGGGCTAACTCCAACTAATTTTATAGGTAATTCGCTTTCATCTAAATTTGAATTGGTATATTGTGCTATTAAGGGGTGTTCAGTCGTAGATATGAGAAATCTCTCTTCCTCACCTTCTTCCTCTATTCCAGTAACCTTATACAAGGCATCCTCAAATGTGGCCATGTGGGCTATTCCACCGTATATATCTCTTTTTATCATAAATGGTGGTATAACCGGTGTGTAACCTTTTGAACTTATCTTTTCTATTGAATAAAGTTCAAGCGCCAGCTCCAATTGTACAAGTTTTCCTTTTAGATATGTGAATCTACTTCCCGTAATTTTTGCAGCGCTTTCAATATCTATTATTCCTTTCTCTTGTCCAAGGTCTATGTGATTTTTTATCTCAAAATCCTTTTTTTCTATATTTCCGAATTTTCTTATTTCTACGTTGTCGTTGTCGTCTTTTCCTTCAGGTGCATCAGGACTTATTATGTTCGGTAACCAAAGAAATAGGTCCTTTGCCTCATTTTCATATTTTTCTATGTTATCTTCTATTTCCTTCGTTTTGTTCATTAATTCTCTTACTTTTTTCCTTTGTTCCTCTTTTTTCTCTAAATTATCCTTATTTTCAGAGAATTCTTTGCTAATAACATTTCTTTCATGTCTTAATTCGTCGGCCTTTGCTCTTTCTTTTTTTATAATTTCATTTAATTCTATAAGCCTATGTACTGGATTTTCAATAATTGGTTTTAAATACCTCTTCTTAATCGATTCTTCCAGTTTCTCTCTATTTTCGCTTACATAATTTAAATCATAATGCATAGAATCATTATTATGTTTCTTAATAAAAAGCTTTTTTATATACAAATTTCATATCTTTTACTGTTGAATAAACTTATAAGGGCTCGTGGTCCAGTGGCTATGACGTCTGCTTGACGTGCAGAAGATCAAGGGTTCGAATCCCTTCGGGCCCAATTAATTTATGGGGTATAGTATATCTCTCTCTTAATTTCACTCCTTACCCAGATGTATAAAAAAGTATATACTTTGCATAATTATGCCTAAATCATTCAAAATCAATCTCTAATTTACATAGGCTTTATCTATTAGTCTTCTAAGAGTAAAGTAAGAGTTATCTCGAAGTCATCTGCGAGAAAAATCACTAATTAGTGAGTCTGTAAAAAGTGGAAAAGTTCGAGAACTCGGAACAGTTTAAATAACTAATTAGTGATGTTTAAGTGGGGTAACTAGGGATAGAGTCGAGTTACTATTGGTTAGCTAATATAATAAAAGTTTTTTTAAGTTTGAAGGCCTGATTAAGAGTTGTAAAATTTACTTAAAAAAGTAATATTTATATAGATAAAATTTAACTATGTTTCAATGGACCTTATATTAGAAGGGTTAT
>CAZXLU010000011.1:0-23503 GCA_964641875.1 Candidatus Woesearchaeota archaeon
CTAAATGCTTTATTTCCGATATTATGTCATTCTCATCCAAATTTTCATTAGCAATTTTAAAAACTTCCTCGTCAAATTTTTCGCTCTTATATTCATGTATAAGTTTATTTCTAATATCTCTTAGTCTTCTTATCTTCTCATTTATATTATCTTTAAAAATACCTGAAAAGGCAGCAATCAATGATAAATCCTCTCCTACAATCTTTAAATTTAGTTCTTTGTAAAGAATGGCAAGTATATCTATCTCAGTATCACTTATTAATTGAAGCCTTCTCTCGACTGTGCTCTTAACAAGTATATTGCTTTTTCTATATTCTTCTGTCGTTTTTGGTAGAACCTGAACTAGTTCGCTTGAAAATCTTTCTAAATCAAGAGACTTCTCCAATATCCGATTCTTTATTGTTTCTTGATTCATACTGTTTTTAATGCCTCTTCAAATATGTGCCTTGAATCAGCAGATTTCTTTATTAAATCAATTGTATATTCGTATAAAGCAGAACTATCTGAACAGTATAAAACAACAGCATCGTTAAAGATACTGCTTTGAACATGAGAGGGTAGAGAATTTATTACTGTGAGATCTAAATAGTTTTCTCCACCAAAAAACGCTGCGTAATCTGAGTATACCTTAGAGGAATCCTCTTGTTTATACAATAACAAACCAATATCTACATCCCTAAAATTTGGATCTTTTCTAGCATAACTGCCGAACAAAATAACTGCTATTATTCTGTTATCTCTTTTTGCTTTTTCCACTATCTTTTCAATTAAGGAATTAATAGTTGTTATAGTACCTGTCCACCTGATTAAAGCTTCTTCTGCAGCCTTGCTTATGGCTCCTCTACCATATCCAAAGCGCTCCATAGCCGTGGCTCTAAATAATTCATCAATTTGTCCTGTTGAGTATATCTTTATTTGAGACATATTAGAACTATAGTTCTTTTAGTATAAATACTTTATACACGAAGAACATTACATATTGATTGTTTACATTTACAGAAAAATGTAAATATAGATATATGAAATGTTATTCTATATTTGTTCTTTGTAGAATCATGAAAGAGTAACGAAAGCATTACCACAGTCTCCTCCACCTCCGCCTGTTCCTAAACTTATCGTATATTTTTGAGCTGGTAAGTAAACAATATTGGTAGCGTAACCAGCATAACATTCTCCTCGGTCTGTAGTACTCTTACTAAAGTAGCTCTTCCCATTCTGGCCGGTAATAGATATGCTTGCATAACCAGAATCTCCGCCGGCATAGGTTAAACTGATATTACCTCCACCCCAAGAACATTCTCCATAAACCTGTGATGAAAAGAAAGGCGAAGATAGTGTAAAATTACCACACGATGAGCCATTAACACTTGTACTAGTAGGATTATAACCTGCCCTGTTTGTAGAAAGATTAACGGCTAATTGCTTATAGTTAGTTGGAGCCTTATTAACTTGCGAGATTATAAAAGATGAGGTGTCTGCAGACTCACTAGATCCATCTCCAGTAAAGCTTACCTGCAACTTAAAATAACCACTTAAAGGAAGCCCATAAACATCAGAATAACAAATTAATGAAGAGACGCTTCCATCTCCGGTTATTCCATCAATATAAATGGAAGCCTTTAAAGATTCGGATATTTCAGAGCAGTTATTAGCATGATATGTACTTTGACCCAGATATTTTACATTTACAGTAGAATGAGACACATTACTTAAATTACGGCCAGAAAGGTAATCAGCAAAGATGTTCGAAAAAGAGTTATTAATTAAATCACTAGTGTAATTTACTGATCCTTTTATAATCGAATTAATATAATTATATGCTATGTACTCACTAGGTGTAAAACCTACTGAAAAATGTGAACAGCTAACACCTAAAAGGTTAGTACAATACCTAAGACCTGTTCCATTTTGTGTTATGTATACCTTACCATTTGTTGATGAGTCATTAAAAAGATTATTAAAAAAGATTTCAAATGCATTTCCATACTTAGCTACTGATGAATTTATTGAATCTACCTCAAAAGTATTACCATATGGCGATTTTTCCGAAATATCAACATAAGATCCATCATAGCTTATGTTAAATGCATTTGACGAGTTTACTAAATCAGCAACTATGTTATTTAACTGTACAGTTGAAGTAATATTAGAAAATGGTGTTTTTGGAGTAGCTGAATACAAAATAGAATGAGACAAAGTTCCCGTAAAATACAATACCAAGAAAACCACTATTATTAATATTACTACAACAGGTATTATTAAACGAAAGTTTATTTTTCCTCCCTGAGGGTTCCCAGAGACCTTGGATACATTAATTAAATTGTTTGATGATTCGGGAGGATTTTGTAAATTATATTGACTGTCTGGCTCACCTATTATCATAATTAATTCGTTAATTTTTATATATAAAAAGATTTATTTTAATCGACATCATATTAAAATTAACACCTATGGGCAATATTGTATATTTTTGATAATTTATTTAAAATTTATATAACGCTTTATAAAAATGAACCTAAGGAGATAGATTTATCGACATAAACTCATGAAAGAGTAACGAAAGCATTACCACAGTCTCCTCCACCTCCTGCTCCTAATCTTATAATATAATTCTGTGCGGGTAGATAAATTGTATCCGAAGCAGCTCCTGTACATATACCGCGAGTAGTTGTACTATTACTAAAGTATGTCTTATTATTTTTTGACCGACAATTGAGACTGAAGCATAACCTGCATTTCCACTACCGTATGATATATTGATATTTCCGCCATTCCAAGAACACAAGCCATAAACATGCGATGGATAATTAGATAAAGATAACGTGAAATTACCACATGACGAACCATTAACACTTATCTGAGTGGGGTTGTAAAGTGAAGAAATATTCACTTGCTTATAGCTAGTAGGAGCTTTATTTATATGTGATACTATTATAGAAGTACTGTTTTCGTATTCATTAGCTCCATACTCTGTTAAATTTGCAAAAAATTTAACGTAGCCACTCAATGGGAGACCAAAGACATCAGAATAGCATAATACTGAAGAACCGTTTAATTCTCCAGTTAAATAGGTATTATTAATAGAAGCATTTATAGAATAAGCAACGTTAGAGCAACTATTGCCATCGTACGTACTTTGACCTAAGTACTTTACCTTTTTAGTGATGCTGGTCAAAACATCATTTATAGGGGTAGCAGGAAGGATTAATTTATTTGTATCATTTAATGATCCGTAAATAATTGAATCCAGATAGTTATACGATATATACTCTGATGGCGTAAAATTTACTAAATAAGAAAAACAAGAAATACCATAGAAATCTGTACAGTATGAAAGATTATTTCTATTCTGTATTATATAAGTTGGCGACGTTAAAGGTGATGTGGTATTAAAAAATATCATAAAAGCATTTCCATATTTAGCTACTGATGAATTTATAAACTCCCTAGAATTAGAAGAACCAAACAAACTCGAATTAACAGATTTATTTATGTAAGATCCAGTATAGCTTATATTAAATGCATTCTGAGAGTTTACTAAATTATTAATAGTATTCTCTAATGTTACGGTTGAATTTACAGTGGAAAAGGACATTTTTGAATTATGTGATAAAATTCCCGTAAAATAAAATCCAAGCAATGTCACTGCTATTACAATTATTATTACTGCGGCTAATACTGATTTACGACTTCCACCACTATTCCGGATAGCTTCAACCTTAGAAGTTGATATATAAGTCGAATTTTTGTTTTCTGTGAGATATTTTGCTCATCAATATTGTTATCTGGATTGCTTATGATCATATCTAAATATTAAATTTAACATATAAAAACTTAAGGATAGTCCAAAGAAATTTGTGATATTTATAGAAGTTACTAAAAATACAAAGAAAGGTATTTTAAAATTGATGGTAAAAATTATTAATAATGTTGTAAATAACTAAGTCGTTTGAAGCAGACAAAGAAAAATTAGGAGGTCATATTTAATCTTTGAATTAAGAATAATAGATATTATAATATTA
This sequence comes from Candidatus Woesearchaeota archaeon, assembly GCA_964641875.1. Lineage (GTDB taxonomy): Archaea > Nanobdellota > Nanobdellia > Parvarchaeales > Parvarchaeaceae > Parvarchaeum. Next base: position 4,023 of record CAZXLU010000011.1, read on the forward strand.
AGTTAATTATGGAATTACCTATAATTTATAAACTTAAAAGAGCACGTCAGAGAGACTAGGTTTTCCTTTGCTTCCATTCTTGTTATCTCTAGCTTTACTTTCGCTTTGTTATCAGACAATTCGGAAAACAAAGTGTTATTCATTTCTTTAAATTTAATTAAGTTTATATCTCTTTTTTGCTGCATTTATTAATTTTTTATTGAAATCTATTGGATAATTGGCATATATATCTATATCTTCTGAAAACCTTCTCCCGTAGGGAATATGCTCTTTTGCCTCTTTATAACATTGAAAAAAGAAATGAAATTAAAAGACTTAAAAAGGATACTATTCTTTCAATGAAGATTTGGATAATGTGGGCTTTCTTTTTAGCCCATTTTATTATGGTACAAGAAGCTTTATCTTTGTAGGGTTTGTGGGACCAGCAAACAAACCCTGTAATAATAACAACTAGAAAAATTAGAACCGGACTAAGGCAAGTGTACGGAAGAAATATATAGTAGTGCCAGAATAAAGAAAGATATGTTTTTATGAGCCTAAAAGGCTTAATAAAAATTTTGTACAAGTATCCGATATAGAGAAAATTTTGATTGATTTTTCATATTTTAATATGCATTTAGACCAAGAAACATTAAGCAAGTTAAAAGAAAAAATAAACAAAGATAAGCTTTATTCTTACTTAAAATTGACTAGTAAAAAAGTAAGAACAAAAACACTAAAACTTATTGGAGAAAATTAGAATATAGCTTAGAATCTTTATTAAACCTTGATGAAAAATAAAAGTTAGTGATTTATAGCCATAATGGCTAATTAAAATATGGGCAGCGAAATTAAGAGATTAGCTTCAGTTCCTTGGAGAAGAAGAGTACTAAAACATTCTTTGGAAGCAGTTATTCTATTGGAGTTCACATTAAGCGTGATATTCTTTGTACTGTCTTATATAAGAAATAACATATATTTTAAAGGTGTGGCGGTAGGCTTGCTGATATCGTGGGTTACAAGTACTATAGTATTATTATTTAAAAAGAACAGTAAATAGCGAATAAAGACCTTAGGAAAGAACTATGAAAACAAAGCAGAATGATTTTTTGAAGCTTGGAATAAATAAAGGGAAACAAGATAAAATAAAAATATCCTAATTCGCATAAAACCACAGTAATTATTATAAGCACCAGTCTTGCTTGTGATTACTTATATAAATATACACAAACATCAAAGTGCAATTGTAAACTTACAAAAAAGAATTTAACAAAACACATTATATATAGTATTAATGTACTTTTAACAGATCTTGAAACATAACCTTTACCTTTTCCACCTTTGGGGAGATTACCAATTGACAGTACCCTTTTTCAGGGTTATTTTTAAAGTAATTTATATGATAATCCTCAGCTTTATAGAATTTTTCCAGTTTCTTTACCTCAGTAACTATAGGTTTTTGATAATCTTTTTGTATCTTTTTGATAAAACTTTCCGCTTCTTTTCTCTGTTCTTCGGTTGTATAGAAAATAACAGATCTATACTGTGTACCTATATCATGTCCTTGTTTATTTCTACTAGTTGGATCGTGTGAAGCAAAGAAGATAGTAAGAATTTGTTGAAAACTTATAATTGAATCATCAAATACAACATCTATAACTTCTGCATAACCTGTCAAACCTGTTGAAACCAATGTATAATTTGGCTTTAAAATTTTTCCTCCCGAATAACCTGGTACTACACTTTCTATCCCATTAAACAATTGAAAAACTGCTTCGGTACACCAGAAACAGCCTCCTCCTAAAACTATTTCCTGCCTAACCATTATTATTTATTACAGCTATAAAATTAATAAATTAGTATAAAACAATTTTATAATGCTAATTATTTTAATTAAAAATTTATATTTAATTCCTATACTTTGAGATAAATTTTAAATCTAGTATACCGGCAACAAGTCCTAAAACAACATATACAAGGATTAAAAAATAAGTTATGGTACCAGAAAAATTTGAAACGAAGGAACTTCCACTAAGTGTAGGTACCAAATAAACATAAGTGAGTATTACTGACAATGAATTTAATGGCAACGCAATTAATTCTCCCAAAAAAACTAAAATACTAGAAAAAAAGATCAAAAAAATCAAGAGATAATTCTTTTTATTTATAGGTTTTCTAAGTGAAAACGCTACGAAAAACATTATTATCCCTGCTATAATTGTCAAGGAAATAAAAAGTATGAGCCCATCTCTAAGATTTGCAGCAGTATTTGCTATTGATGTTATCGTGCTTGAAAGCGTGGAGTTTGAAGAAATTAACTTAGAAACGGAACTTGGATTGAATCTTAAAACAGACAAATTACCTAAAAAAGTTAAAATCGCCGCTAAAAAAGCAGATAAGCCAGAAATTATCAGCAAAATAAAAGGTAATCTTGACTTTTTATTAATATCCTCTTTAAAATTCTGATTTTCTTCTTCCATGAGTATAACTAACTACAAGTTCTATCATAAGAGAACTTAATAGAAACTAAGCCACCAGAGATTATTGAACCATTAGATATGGATGGAGTAAATGTAGTTGTACAGTTATTAGAACTTAAACTAATATTTGGAATTGAATAATTCAATTCATTATCTATTTTAGTGGATAATTTTATTGAAGAAGAAGTACTATTATATTTATATCCATCCAAATCAACTGTCCAATTAGTTGAAACGTTAAGACCGGATTCTGTGAATGTGGTTGTAAGGCTTTGCTGTACTGGAGCTGTGGAAGCAGGCATTACAGCGAATGCAGTAACCGATGCAGAATTATAATTGGAATGTTGGGAGCAAGATGAGGCATCCACCATGTACCAAAATGCTGCATTTGGAGAGCTTAGTATAGAGCCATTCTGTGTTATAGGACTATCTGAATTGCCACCGGTTGAACAGAATACAAGGGGATAGTAAGTCGGAAGATTTGTCCCCCTTACATTACCATAATTGTTGTTTGAATTGACCGCATTGCTAGATGAAACTATTGAATAATTTGTTCCGTTGAAAACATATGCAGCAGCAAGTTCATTGCTGCTTGTTCCAGTATTGAGGTCTATAGAGTAATTACCCGGAGCCTCTATGCAGTAATAAAGGTCATTATAATCAGGATTTGGATTCTGAAGCTGTATACAGTTCTTAGGGAGGGAGAAACCTATAATACCTGAATTGCCATTCGTTAATGATAGGATGACTGTGCTATTGCCTTTAGTGTTTATTGAGTAATTCAAGAATGTATTCTTAGAGCCTACTGTGTAATAAGAGTCAAACTTTATGCAATCTTCAGACTCTACCGGTACAAAGTTAACATTAACTGATCCTCCAACTATCTCAGAACCGGAGGAAATTGATGGTATAAAGGTTATTGGACATCCATCAACAGAAGAAGTTACATTCGGTATGGTATAATTAAGTTCATTATCTATCTGGAAAGAAAACAGTATCTGGTTTCCGTTTACTGTCTTTTTCTGACCATTATAAATAACTGTCCATGCTAAACCACTGTTAAGACCGGATTCTGTGAATGTGGTTGTAAGGCTTTGCTGTACTGGAGCTGTGGAAGCAGGCATTACAGCGAATGCAGTAACCGATGCAGAATTATAATTGGAATGTTGGGAGCAAGATGAGGCATCCACCATGTACCAAAATGCTGCATTTGGAGAGCTTAGTATAGAGCCATTCTGTGTTATAGGACTATCTGAATTGCCACCGGTTGAACAGAATACAAGGGGATAGTAAGTCGGAAGATTTGTCCCCCTTACATTACCATAATTGTTGTTTGAATTGACCGCATTGCTAGATGAAACTATTGAATAATTTGTTCCGTTGAAAACATATGCAGCAGCAAGTTCATTGCTGCTTGTTCCAGTATTGAGGTCTATAGAGTAATTACCCGGAGCCTCTATGCAGTAATAAAGGTCATTATAATCAGGATTTGGATTCTGAAGCTGTATACAGTTCTTAGGGAGGGAGAAACCTATAATACCTGAATTGCCATTCGTTAATGATAGGATGACTGTGCTATTGCCTTTAGTGTTTATTGAGTAATTCAAGAATGTATTCTTAGAGCCTACTGTGTAATAAGAGTCAAACTTTATGCAATCTTCAGACTCTACCGGTACAAAGTTAACATTAACTGATCCTCCAACTATCTCAGAACCGGAGGAAATTGATGGTATAAAGGTTATTGGACATCCATCAACAGAAGAAGTTACATTCGGTATGGTATAATTAAGTTCATTATCTATCTGGAAAGAAAACAGTATCTGGTTTCCGTTTACTGTCTTTTTCTGACCATTATAAATAACTGTCCATGCTAAACCACTGTTAAGACCGGATTCTGTGAATGTGGTTGTAAGGCTTTGCTGTACTGGAGCTGTTGCTCTTGCTGAAATACCCAAAGCTGCGATAGAACCTCCCCCACCATTTATTGAACATGAACTCGAATTAAATTCTGTAAATATACCTGAATAACTCGTATTAGTTAAATTATTATAATTTCCATTCACTGAAAATATATTGCTTCCACCACCAGAGCATATAACAGTTGGGTAAATAGCATTTAATCCTATAGTCAAAGTTCTAGAGCTGCTACTCCCAGAAGAGCTTAAAAAAGAGTAATATGTACCATTGAAGACATAAGCTTTAGCTATCTCATATGGATAATTATTATCATTAAGGTTCATTGTATAATTTCCTTTACTTTCAAGACAGAACGCAAGATATGCCTGACCTTTATCCTGAAGCTCTAGACAGTTACTTGGAAGAGTAAATCCCGGCATATTTGTACGCCCTGTAGACACTGCTATTATAACTGTACTTAAAAATGTAGTTTTTACACTGTAGGAGAGTATACCATTTGAGGATGTGAAAGATTTAAAGGTCTGTACACATTTTGAATTATTTAAACTAGATGTTTCTTTAAATGTTACTCCTGTAACTGTATCTATAGGAGCTTCACCACTTGAAGGGGAAGGAGAATATATAACTTCACATGACCCGCTTCCTATTGTAACATTCGGTACTTTGAAACTAAATGAACTCCCTTTAAAATTAACAAAATATAATAAGTTATTAGAGGATGATTTGTTTACATTTCCATAATCAACTTTCCATACTGTGCCATAGGGTAAACCAGTTTCCTTGAACTCAGTTATGTTCTTTGTCGTTGAATTTAGAATTACTGTATTATTTTTTAGTATAAGCGGCTGACTCTGATTTAACTTGCTTACACTAGAAAGACTTTCTAGAAGTTTTGTCAAAGACGAATTTAGATTAAGTAAGGACGAATTAAATTTAGCTTGAAATGAATTATTCAAAGAATTTATGAGTCTATTAAGACGCGTAATTGAAAGATTTAATGAAGCATTAAGAGATGAATTTAGATATGACGTGTAATTTGATAGTTTCTTTAACAATGTCTCATTTATATTGGATAGAGTTGAAATAGAAAAATTCAATGACTTATTATTTGATATTTCCAATAAAAGCATCTCTTTGTAAAGCTCATTTGTAATTGTATTATTTAGACTAGCTACTACTAGATTGAGTCTTGTAAATGATGAGTTAAATGACTTGTTTATACTTATCAAAGACTTGTTAATAGATTTATTTATAGCAAATGCTGATGAATTAAGACTATTCCCTATATCTGTAAATGTAGAATTGAGCCTATTGATTGATGAATTTAAAAGCAGTATAGATTCATTCAAGTGTCCGATTATAGCATTAAAATTAGATGTAAACGCTGAAATTGAAGTATTTAACTTAAATATTGAAAGATTAAGAACTATTATAGAACTATTCAGTGCAGCATCCGATAAATTAAGTTCTGAAAGAATTTTTCCGAAATGTCCTTGGATATGTGGTTTAACTACACCTAAAATTCCTGGAGGTATCCCTGGCGGGATAGGCGGGGTGGGTGAAATTGTGATGTTAGGAGGAAGCAAACCTATTTTGTTATTGTTAGGTTTATTTTGTCCATTTGGTAAAAATGAATTTAAATTAAATGCAGTATAACCGCTGACAGTAGTTTGTTTTAAACCATGAGAAGCATTAAATTGTAAAAACCCTACGGATGAAAACAGATAAAATATCATCAAAGTAGCTAAAATAAATAATAGAAATACTATATTTTTAAAATTTTTAATCATTCTATTATATAAAATATTACTCTTTATAAATCTTACGCTTAACTTATCATCAAAAAGAACAATAAAATTAAAAAATTATAGTAAATATAAGAGAACACAATGACATAAATATTAAATCAATTTATAGCCATAATCTCTATATCAAATTTAAGATTCTTGCCTGCAAGGGGGAAATTAAAATCCAAAGTAACTTCGTTGTCATCGACTGCAATAACGGTTGCACGCATTCCTTGGTCAGTAGATACAACCATTCCTTCTTTTATTTCGTCCATACCTTGAAATTGAGTTTTTGGTATTTTAACTACCATTTCATCATGTCTTTCCCCATAAGCCTTATCTGAAGGGATTCCTACGCTCTTTTTTTCTCCAACTTTCATGCCAATTACTGCAGAATCAAAGCCCTTTATGACTTGTCCAGACCCGACTTCGAATAGGAGAGCTTCTCCATTTGCATTAGAATCAAAAACCGATCCGTCTTCCAGATAACCAGTATACTTTACTTTAACCTTATCACCATTTTTAACAACTTCGTCTGTCATTTAATTCACCTCAAATGCATTATTTATCAAGTACAGAAAACTATACAAGATTTAATTAGAATAAACTTATACTATATTAAACTTACTACTAAGAGATATTTTTATTAAAAATGAATTAATTAAGTTATGGAATTTTATATGCTTTCGAAGCATTTTAGGTATGTTCGAGCTTTTAAAAATATAGCTGCTTTATTTATTTCTACGATTATAATCTATATCTTATAAAAATTAATGAATTAAACTAAAATCTAAAAATTTGTAAAATTAACTTATATATTGAAGCGGAAGATTCTTTACCATTTTTAGAATAGTGCTATTTAATTCAGTTACATAGCTTGAATTTACTGGAACTGCAGCGGATAGAGAGTATTCATTTCCATTGTATAATGTATAAAATTGATAGGAATAAGTATTAAAAAATGTAGAATTACTAGCAACTCCCGGCTCCCCGCCAATCGTTATATTATACCTATTTGGAAGGTAAGAAAGGGAGTCATATAACTGACTGAAGTTATTTATTGAAGGTATTGAAGGATAAACACCAAATGTTTCCGATATCCCATTCTGTGGATTATTTAGATAAAAGTAATAATTTGTATAGCCTGAATAATCAGAACTTAAATTACTAGCAAACACCATCCCTGGTATATAAGAATCAACATACGAAAGCAGAGCTTTTGGTGTACTAATCGTCGGCTGTATTCCGCTTGAAATTTCTGCTGCAGTTATAATATGCGAAAGTAGGGTCTGATTAATTACAAAAGAGCCTGTTGGAAGTGTAGATAGACTTGAAGCTGAACTAGGAGCAGGATTAAATGTGGATTTTAGCTTAGCCGACAAAACAAGATTAGATAAACTTAAGCTAGAATTTAAAAGTTTATTTATAATAGCAGAATCCTTTGTTAAGTTAATTATAAATGAACCTTCTAGAGGAACACCATAGCTATTGGAGAAACAGAAGCTAAAACCAATAGAAGTATTATATTTATTTTCAAACTCTGGTGTGCTATTTATATCAAGTATGGAGCAGCCTTGTCCATTATAGCTAGCACCTTTTATGTACTTTACCTGCAGATATTTACTAATTGTGTTATTTACAGCGCTAAAGTTTTGATTAGGCAGATTACCACTGCTGTTCAATAAAGAAGTTATATTCTGTGCTAATGCACTCATACTGTCTGTCTTTAAAGAAAGACAAAGCAAAGAAGCATTATTTATATTTGTATCGTTTACTGATGCACCTACTTCTGCAAGGGTTTGATTTGATGCTTGTGAGATCATTACAAAGGGTATACAAAGAGATGAATAAGTCCTATTATCTATGCTTGTTAAATTTATATAATATAATGCAGATGGAAAAGTAGAGATATTTGCCCGACTATTCAAAGCAGCTATGCTCTTAAGAAGAGAAAGAACATTTATTTTCGCAGTTTCCTTTGTATAAGGAGAATAATGAGAGATATAGCCATTTACTGGCAAATTAAAAGAAAAAATAGAGGTTCCTGCAGTAGCACTCAAACTTAAAAGTACACTATAAGACATATTGAAAGGGCCACTGGTATTCGAAAGCTTGGATGAAACTGAAGCAAGCTGGTTGAAATTAGAAACGCTGTAATAAGGATTGCTTGTTGCTGAAATCTTCAAAAAAGGTACATATCCCTCATAAGAAGCGAATATGAAAACTATTATTGCTATTACTATTACCGCTACTGCTATTGGTAATGCACTTTTTTTCTTGCCCATACCGTTAGAACCTATAGAATTTACATCCAGTTTAGTTTGATTGGGGATTACACCTGTTTCATTCTGACTAGACGGGCCGCCAACAGGTTGATCGTTATATGACATAATTAAAATAAAAAATTCTCATATTTAAATCTTTGCAATTTGTTCTTTTAAAAATTTGTTTTGTTTATGAATACCAAGCAATGTTAAAACAACTCCGATAATAAACAATGCTATACTTAGAAATAAGATTATAGAACCGATTGAAACAGCTGCTTTACCCACCGATTTTATTATATAAATATCCATGAAAGGTAGAACTAGCCCAATAATAAAAAGAGATAAACCTACAATCATCAGCGAATTAAGCTTACCAACCATGTAAAAATAAACAGTTCATATAATAAAAACTATATCTTAATTAAAATAATCAAATTTTGTATTCTTGACCAGGTTCAAGAATTATAACTCTTGCATTTTTAACTTTTTTAGCGAATTCCTTCGCATTCTGCTTTATCGGTGGGAATGTATTATAATGCATTGGAAAGACTATTTTTGCCCCTACATATTTGGCAGCTATAACAGCTTCATTTGGCCCCATTGTGAAAAAACCGCCTATTGGAAGCATAGCAACGTCTGGTTTATATAACTTCTTTATAAGCTGCATATCACTGAATAATGCAGTGTCCCCTGCATGATATATTGTCTTTCCATCCCCGCGTATAACAAAACCATTTTCATTTCCACTATGTACTGCAGGGACCATAACCATCTCAATCGATCCAAATTTAACCATACTGCCTGTATTTATGCCTATTGCATTGTTTTCGGGAACTCCCGCCTTAATTGCATCCTGTGATAATTCAAATTTTCCTACGAATTTTGCATTGTTTTTCTTTGCTATATCAAAAGCATCACCTAAATGATCAAAATGGTTGTGAGTAACGAGAACAAAATCTGCCTTTACAGCGCTGGCTTTCATTGCTGCATTTGGATTATTCGTGAGAAAAGGATCTATTATAATAGTAGTATCCTTAAAGAACATAAGCCACGCGGCATGACCTAAAAACTTCACAGTTACCATTTAAACCTCAGATACTTAAAAGTAATTTTTAATACAATATATACATTTTTATACTTAAAAATATGCACCACCTTTGCAAAAATATTTAATAAGATTATAATATGCAAACCAAATTTCTGGAAAAAATAACTAGTCAGGGAAACAAGTAAATAGAATAGAATCCTTATAAAACAGAACTATCTACTTTTAAAAAGACACGTTAACTGGCCGAAGCAACTATAAAAGATTTTGATAAAAATAAGAAATTAAAGATAATAAGTAACAAGCAATTTTAGGTATAAAACAAAAATTTACCTTTTAATTTTTATTTATACTAATAATTTTAACTTTAAAGACCAAAGTTTTGCCTGCCAATGGACTATTAAAATTAATTGTAACATTTGTTGAATTAAATGCAATTATTATTCCTCTCTGACCACTTGAAGAACTCACAGCTTCTCCATCACTTATTGAAGAGTTTCCAAAGTCTTTTCTTGGAACAGTCACAATTAAAGAAGATGTTACATTTCCATAACCTTCACTTGGTGGAACTGTAAAGGTTTTTGTTTGGCCAATTTCCATACCAATAACTCCGTTGTTGAATCCTTTTATAACTGATCCTGAGCCTACAACAAAACTGAAAGGTTTACCATTAAAATCTGACTGTATCAAAGTACCATTTGTATAACTTAGTGAATAGAATAAGGTTACATTATCTCCGCTTTTAACTGTCAATACTTTATTTAATTTAAAACCTGATGTAAAATAAAAAACCAGAGCTAAAGCAATAACTATTAAAACTATGAAAACTACGGTATTTCTTCTACTTATCATACACAAACAATACTAAAAAGCGATTTTTATATATAAAATTAATATAATTTAAAGGATTAGATCCAAAAATTGAGATTAACGGTTATAAATTTACAATTAAGACCCATACTAAAAAATCAAACTTTAACGATGGGAATGTGTGTTATAATCAAAAACTTGCGTATAAGGGGCATTATTTTTACCATTGAATAAATCCGAAATGAAATCTGAAACTGCATTTTGAAGTCCTCTGAAATATAATCTGTAAAAAAACCGGAGCTTATCCATATTTAATTTTTTATAAGCAAGTAAATCACTATCCATTGAAATCTCTAAATAATCCTTATTCATTGTATCTAACACTAATTTACCTAAAAAATCTAATCCATAGATTTTTGCAATTAAAGCTTCTAATGAAATTGCCTCTTCATACGTATCCTTATTTAATTCATATAACTTGTTTTTATTTTCAAAAAATAGCCGTCTGAAATCCTTTTTATCTAAAAGGATAGGATTATCATCAGAATGTTCTAGATCTAATAAAAAATCAACGTCTCCTTTTTTCCTTGAATCAGTATATTCTTTTAAAGCAATGGCTGAAAATGGCGTAAGATATCTTAAGAACTTCTCTGGAACAGCTATACTATCCTCTTTCAAAGTAGTTATAACACCGGGATACAACCATTGATAAGCTTTATTTGAGATTGAAAAATTTATAATGCTATAAAAATAAGTATACAGGGTCTTCTCTTTATTGTCTAAATCATAAATATTAAACTTATAATTGAATATTAAGTCACAGATAACAGAGTCTCTATTAATTATAAAGAAATTATAGAAATTATCTAAAAGATTTTTACTTTCAATCATTTCTTCCAATTCCTTTATAACATTGTATTTTTCTCCAAAGATTTCTCTCTTTAATTTACTCTCTGAAGCTTTACTTTCTTGAAGAAAATTTTCCAGCTTTCCAATTTCATTTTTATTCATTAATTTTATTTCCTTCTTTATATTTGATAGATTTATCCTCTCTAAATATCCTAAAAAAAGTGAACTCCCTTTATTTTTATTAAAATTTAACAGAGCTGAATATAAGGTGTAACCCCAATAGTCTATCGCTTCTTTGTTAATGCTTTCATCAAAAGTTATGTCTTTTTTAGCTGATAGCATAGGTATTATTTAAAATATATATTTTTAAAACTTTTAAAATTATAAATACAATGAATAATAGTGGGAGTTCTAATAGTTATAAGGCATGGTTTCAGTGAATCAAATAAAAAAGGTTATTTAACACATGATGTAGAAGGTTATCCTTTAACAGAAGAAGGCAAAAAATACATAATAAAAGCCTCTCAGGAAATAAAGAAGATAAAGAATATAAAAGAGATAGTTTCTAGTCCTATATTAAGAGCTAGAGAAACTGCCGAGATAATTTCACAGAATACTGGCTTAAAGATAAGAATCGACGAAAGGCTTTCTGAAAGATTTATGGGAGGATATAACAACCAAAAGATACCCGAAAGCAAACCTGATCAAATTGACCACAATTGGCACACCAAAGAAATTCTAAATAATTATCCGAATGGTTTAGAAAAGTGGGAAAATCTTATCAGTAGAACAAAAGAGGTATTGAATTCCTTACCATCTAATCAAAATTTCATAATTATTACGCACGGTGATGTAATAAAAGCCATAGTTGCAATTTTTCTAAATTTAGATGAATTTGAGGTATGGGGAATAAGGGCAAACCATGGGCATTTTACAGTAATAGATACTAAAAACGGAAGAATTCTAGCTATAGGTTCTCCGATACTGTCAGAAAGGCTTATAAATAAAATAAAAGAAACGGAAAATGGATAAAGAATATAAATTAAAGGTAGACAAATTGTTCATAAATAACAAATACTTAAGTCTTACAGAAGAGACAAAGAGGGCCTTAAGTGGTGTGAATGGAAAAGTATACGACGGTAGTTCTTTCATTAAATTAGCAGCAAAAAATAAAGGCAATATAATAACTGTGGGAGACATGGTAACAATAACTGCCATAAACGGAGGTATAATACCAAATCTAGCAATATTTGACATGAAAACTGAAAGGAAAAAGATCAACAGCAATATTATACTTAAAGCATACAAAAAAATAGAGGTTGTTAGAAATCAAATGGGAAAAATAGATATTCGGTTGTATAAATCAATAATAAAGAACATAGATCATAAAAAGATAGGAATAAGGGTAATTGGGGAAGAGGATCTTGCAACTCCTTTGTGCATAGCATTGTCAGATAATAAAAAGATAATAGCGTGGGGCGTGCCTGGAAAGGGGATAAATATTATATCAGTCAATGAAAAGAGAAGGAAACATGCATATAAAATACTTGAAAAAATGGCAATTAATAACCACGTTTAATTGACTTAAAATACCTGTAAACGGAATAACCGGCCAATATTGAAACGCCTACTGCTAAGCCTATAAACAAAGCATCTGCATTATAATTTATCTTATTTATCTCAGCCTGAATACTAAGTAATGGAATGGCAGAGTATCCTGCAAAGGCCTTTTGTTTATCTAAAATTTTATCAAGTTTTTCCATAACTAATTAAATCCTAGAATACATTATATTTATTATTTTATTTAATGCTTCATTGTCTAACTCCGTGAAAACGTCTAAATAACTAAAGTTTTTTGGAATGTAAAGTTGATCTATTAATTTTATCTTTCCGTTTTTACTAAGCATTATATTATTCCCACCATTTAAATCACCATGCACATATCCATTTGAATGCAATTTTTCAATTGTATAAATTAACTGGTCTTTTAAATCATACAACAAATCCTTATTCTTTCTTAATTTGTATAAAGAAGACATCAACATTTCTCCATCTATTCTTTCCAAAATATAAGTTTTTTTCCCATCTATTTTTTGCATAGATATTGGTTTTACAATTGTATCTGGCGACAGGTTATATTCTTTTTTCATCAGCTTAAATCGTTCTTTTGCTGAATAATTTGAACGTAATTCTTTCTTTGCTTCTTCTCCCAATTTAAGCATATCTATTACAAAAAATTCAGTATCTAGCCCACTTTCAACTTTTCCAAAAGTATCCAATGATTCCTCAAGTTTTTTATTCATAGAATAAAAGGACAGTAACATATATAAATAGTTTACTATTATAAAATAATTAAATTAAAAGACTATAACAACATAGGCCATAAGGCCTATAATTATGATTTGTAGAATCAACTGAACAAATGCCGTTTTGAAGTTCCGAATTGATAACTTTACTATTTCTTTGGTTTTATGCTTTGAGTACAAAAGGTAGTATATTTTAACAGAATCATAAAGATAAAAAATGAAGGAAAAGAGAAAAAGAACTGAAGAAATTATTATTATTGGTAAATAAATAAGATAAGAATAAGAAAATAATCTCAAATGAAATGCAAGCATATAACCAGATGCAATGGTAACTGAAGTTATTGCTGGAAGGAAAAACATTGTGAGTGGAATAAGTCGTTTTGTTATGTTTATCTGTTCATTTTCACCCAGATCTAAAATAATTTTATAAAAAATAAAGCCCATAAAAAGATTACTTCCTAACCAAAGCGCAGCTGACAATACATGTATATAATCTATTAACAGATAATCTCTTATATAAGACACAATTAAAAGAAAGATAATAGGCAAAATTGCTAAAACAACACCAAAACCAAATATCGATTTAAACTCTTCTTTCATATGGGTAAACCTGTTGCTAAGTGTGCCATTAAAACTATTATTGCTATCTGAAATATAACCTGACTGAATGAAATCTTGAGATTAAGCATCGTAAGCCTAACTATCTTTTCTTTGTCTTTTCCCCCCTTTAGTATCTCAAAATAAACTCTTAATTCATTTGGCAAAAATATAAGTAAGCCCTGTGCGGTCAATATGCCAACTATTACAAGAACTGCTATTATTATTGGGGAAGAAAGGATAAAGATCCCTTCTCTCATAGCTAAAAGTATACCTGCAGTTATTGTAACTGAGGTTATTGAAGGCATAAAAAATAGCATCATTGGAGTTAGTCTCTTTGAGACCTCAACTCTTTCCTTGTTATTTAATCCACGCATAACAAAGGAAAAGAATAAGCCCATAAATAAGTCCATACCAGTCCATGATGCTCCACTAAAAACATGTACATAATCTAAAAATAGTAAACTTCCCGATAAAAGCGCTATTACTAATATAATCGGAAGAAAAACCAATGTAGGTATACCTACTTTAAGCATGTTTCTTACTGAGAATTTATTATATAAGCTATTCATTAATTATAATGGATATTTAATCCATATAAATTTATTAGTCCTCTCTCCACTTAGAACGTTTTATAGCAAAAGATAAAAGAAACAAAGAGACTGCTATTAACACTAGCCAGCTTATATAAAGTAAAATATTCGGTACATTCAAAAACCCAATACTTTTCTGGGCTATCATCGCAGAGTATGTTGTAGGTGACAAGTATGCTAAATATCTAAAAGGTAAAGGGATATATGTTATGGGGTAATAAACTGGCGGTAGAGTTGATAAAAGAAGTGAAACCAACCCCATGAATGCCCACCCCTCTATAACATCCCTGCTTATTGTTGATACAAAAAAGCCTAGAGATATTGAGAACATAAAAGTAAGTAGCATAACTCCAACGATTAAAAATGCGGATAAAATCGATATATGGACAAATATTGCAGCCAACGTACCAAGTACTATCAAGTCTGGTATGGAGAATACAAGTTCTGATAAAGCCATACCCGTAAGGTATTTCACCATAGTAAGTGGAGAGCTAACTAACATGTCCTGCAACTTCATATCATTCTTAAGGTGTGTTAAATCACCTTGTAAAGATATTCCGTTGGTTACCATCGTCATAATAAGAGCGCCCATTATAGCTACATTAAGCAAAGTACCATGGCTTACGAAGAATATTATTAACAAAAACCCAAAAGGTGCAAGTATAGTGTTTATTAACATCACTGGAAAATTTCTCATTGCGTATATAGCATTAGCAAGAATTGATGCAAAAAGCTGATTAAACCATTTTCTTTTCATTTTATCCCTCATTGTTTATATCTCCTACAAACATATAGAATATGTCCTCCAAAGATGTTGGATTTATAGAGAATTTAATCTTATCGCGTATAAGAATGGCTGCAATTCTATCTGCTTCTTTTTCACTGGAAAATATTTGTAATGTTCCATCATCTTTCTTTATTAACTTACCTTTTACACTTTTTAGTTTATAATTCTTAGAAAATATACGTATTGCATAAGGATAACCTATTTTATTACGCAATTGATCTATAGTACCTATAGCTATTAATCTACCTTTCTCAATTATACCTATTTTATCAGAAAGAGCCTCTGCCTCTTCAAGATAGTGAGTAGTAAGTATAATCAAGTGATCATTTTTTAGCTTGCTAAGTATTGACCAAAGTTCTTTCCTAGAAACTGGGTCTAACCCAGTTGTTGGTTCATCCAAGAACACAATATCAGCTTCTGATGAAATCGCTAAAGCTACAAGAGCTTTTCTTTTTGTACCGCCAGAAAGTTTATTCGGCAGCTTATTCATATATTTTTCAAGTTTAAATTCTTTCAGTGCTTTCTTTGCCCTTGAAACTGCCTCTTTATAACTAAAACCCCTCCATAAAAGATAAGAGACTATATTTTGCAGAGGGGTCATCCAAGGCACCAACCTGCCTTCTTGCGGTATAACTGAGATTCTTTCTCTAATTTTATTTGGATCCTTTATTATATCTATACCATCTATTGAAACCAATCCATTGCTAGGATTAAGCTCGGTAGACATTATCCTTATAAGAGTGGTTTTACCAGCCCCATTTCTTCCTATAAATGTTAATATCCCATTTATATCCTCAGAGATATTTATGTTTCTTAAAGCTATTTGGTCTTTTGCTGATTTTTCCTTATACACTTTTTTCAAATTTTGAATCTTTATTTTTACCATTACAAGATAAATTACATTTAGGCTATTAATTTTTTAATGCTTCATATGCAGATATATAAGCACAGGCACTCCAAAGTTGTTCTTTACTGCCTTTTGGAAAACCTTCTAAAGAATAAAACTCATTAAACCCCTTTAACCTTTCTAATTTATTAAACTCTTTTTCCGCTTCTTCTCTGTAGCCCATCTTAATCAAGGCAGAAATTGCAGAATATGAAACAAAGGGCCAGATTGTGCCGTATTGATCACAAGAATCCACACGAAGTTTTTCTATATTTATTTTATGCTTAAAAATAATATTCCTTATGCCATATTGTGAAGAAGCAGATAATATTGTTCCTTTTATACTATTATATTCATATTCATCCGCTATACCGAATAAAACAGCTAAAGAATTGCCGAAAACGTCTATATCTCTGCTATCTGTAGTTGAATTGTAATATTCACCATTCCAAAAAATAGTATTTATATATTTTTTTAGTTTCTCTGCTTTTTCTTTCATTCCTGATAACAGGTAAGCCCTATAAAGAAGACATTGATTTGCAATTAATTTTTTATTTCTTAATTCTAGCATTAGATCTTTCCAATCGTTTCCAACTAAGAAATTATCATCAATTCTCTTTTCTATATAAGCATAAGCTTTCCTTATATTTTCATCATATTTCCTTTTTAGAGTAATTGAATTCGTTTCTTTTACATAATCATAAAAAGATATTATACCAGAGATGGTGCTGTCAACAGTATCAAAAATAGAACTAAATATAAAACCTATACCAAAAAGATGGTTCTTTCTCGGCTTTATTCTTCCGGTTGAAAATAAACTTTTGAGCCATAAAAATTTTTCTTTGACATAAAAAACTGGAAGTTCTCCGCCACTTTTCTGTTTTTTAAAAATATTCAATATTTGATTTTCAACTTCCTTTTTATACCCATACTTTATCAAAACTGGTAAAAAAAATGACAAGTCTCTTGTCCAGTACTCATATTTATATACATCTGAGCTAGCGTAGAAACCATCTTTACTACAATTTTTAACTACATTTAAGGCTTCCTCAAGCTTACTCATTTTATTAAGAAACACTAGTAGAATATATTAATTCGTATTTACTTGTATTGAAGTGGAAATCGAATTAAAAAACCTTATTAAGAAATTTAATGGGGAAGAAGTTATTCATTCGATAAATTTTAAAATTAAAGGCCCGGGTATAATAGGTTATATTGGACCTAATGGAGCGGGTAAGACTACAACTTTTAAAATATTAGCAAACTTAATGAAAGCTGATAGTGGAAATGCCTTAATAGACAGAATAGACAGCAAGGAATATAAAAAGACATTAAAAATAGCATCATTCCTAATTGATAATCCTGAACCTTATGATGAGATGACTATAAGAGAATTTCTGAAATTTATAGGAGAGATAAGGTCAATCAATAAAGAAATAATTGAAAACAGAATAGATGAGTTAAGTAAATCTCTACATTTAGACAATTTAGATAAAAAATGCGGCATACTTTCAAAAGGTAATAAACAAAGAGTTGTAATAGCTGCTACTTTACTACCAGACACAGATATCTTAGTTTTAGATGAACCAACAAGTGGATTGGACCCTGCAGAGACATATGATATAAAGGAAATTTTTAAACAGCTTGGAAAAAAGAAACTCATACTGTTTAGCTCGCACATAATAACGGAAATAGCGGAACTTTGCAATGATATAATAATCATAGATAAAGGTAAGATAATAAAACACGATTCTATAGACAACATAATTAAAAAATTTGGAGATAAAGAAAACCTTGAAAAAGCCTATATAAATCTCATTAGAGGAAAATATGGAAACTAAGCCATTCTTAGCTTTTTTTAGAGCACAGATCAAAATGCTAAAAAGTCAAATGATAGCATTTTCATTTCTATCTATAATACTTATAGTGGGATTTTCTTTACTGTCCATAAAGGGAAACTTTGTAAAAAGCGAATTTTCAGAAAGTTTCGGACTCATAGTGTGGATAATGATAGGATTAATGACATCCAATATAGCTGCAGGGATAGGTGTTGATGATTTTTCAAAAAGGACCGGTTTAATAATTCTCTCCCAACCAGTAGATAGAAAGACAATAATAATCGCAAGAATCATTGCTTGCTTTGTATTCATGATACTTCCGCTTTCGTTAATTTATATCTCTGGTATCATATCCGCTTTTACAATCTATAAATTTATTATGCCTAATTTAATATTTTCATTCTTACTAGCATTGTTTTATACTTTCTCATTTATCGTCTTTGTAACTGGTATAGGAGCTATTTCAAAAAATAGAAACACGCCACTTAGCGTAGGTTTAACAGTGTCTTTACTCGCAGTTTTCGTATTCGCTGTTTTTGGTAAACTACTTGGGATAGAACCCTGGTTTTTTCTTCCGTACGGTGGACTCATAATAAGTAATATAATTACCGTACCTGCATTGCCACATATAAATCCTGAAAACTTCTTCTTCTATTATACTCCTTATGTTTTAGAGGCATTGATAATAATGCTTGCCTACTCGTTAATTTTTATATGCATTTCATTCTTAGCTTACATTAGAAGACAAATTTAACGACTTAAAAAGTACTCCATAAGACTATTTAACTTCATCTTTAGAAAATTTCATAAGCCACGAAAAGAACTTATAAAATCATTTACTTTCATAAACTTATTTTCACCAGCGGCCTTCTCCATCCTATTCTTTATAGCAAGATCTAATAGTGAAAGGTTAAATTCACTTATAATCCCAAAAGCAACGTTAATCTCATCTAACTCTCTAAAAGAACTAAAAAGTCTTTTTGCTATTGATATTGGCTTTTTAATGCTACCTAGATTTATTACCTTTGAATCCTTAAAATCATTTGCATATTCACTTGGAACTATAACTGCAAATTTTTGCCCTTTATCCTTTAAAAATAGATATGCTTTTCTCATATCATTAACATTTTTAAAAAGGAACAGTGGTTTTCTTGGAGAGTAATGCCTATATTTCATACCAGGAGACATTACCTTTCCTTTTTTTACGGTTTTGTTTATGCTACTGGGAACCTTTATCCTTCCCAAAACCCTTTCAAGTTTGTTTACGTCATAAGAACCTGGCCTAAGCAGTCTATAAGGTTTTTTGCTTATGTCTATAACCGTCGATTCTAGCCCGAATT
>CAZXLU010000012.1:0-22305 GCA_964641875.1 Candidatus Woesearchaeota archaeon
GACGGACAATCAAGTGGAAGGCCAACGCAAGTTACTGCACCATTAATAACAGATATGAATGATATGTGTGAATTAGCTCAAACATCTGCACAACCTGACAAAAATCTTAAGACAATTATACAGCCAAGCGGAAATGGTTCAATATCATTTACTATATCGCAAGGTTTGTATAATACCTTATGTTCAAAAAACAATGCACTGTTTCCCCACACTTTACAAAGAAAATTAAATGCTCTACTTAATTCAAAATCAACACAACAAAATGTTAGTATCCTTCTCCCGCCAGGAGATGCTTTAGCGATATCAAATCAAAAAAGTAAAGTAAGTTTATGTATATACCATATATTAATAGATTCTTTTGGGTCTCCAATACTATCTACAAATAACTTTGCGTCAAGTAATTTTAATGTAACAGAATACGGCTCTCCAGTTTCTTGTATAAATATAACAAACTTAAGCAAAGGAAAAGTAAACTTTGGAATAAATAGGCAAGAGATAAATAATCTCAACAATAATATGCTAGCTAGCAAAGATTTCTACATAAATAATGCATCATTTCTTGGCTTTTCAGTTCCTGTAACAGATTTTCCTAATAAGTTAACAGCTGGAAATTCACCGTCGAGTTCATTTTTATCAGCTGGCAACTTTATTGGTGGTGGGCAACCAGTGCTAAAGAAAGAATTGGGTGTTAATTTTCCTGTGGCATCTTTTATAGCTTCTTTCCTTGGTAAAAAACTACCAAAAATCCAAGGAAGCGTTTCTACGGCCTTAGATAGCTTTCTAATTTCTCCACTTTATATTCTTTCTTCTTATAATACTAATCTATCATATTATGAAACAGATTATGCAAATGTCACTTTAAACTTTGTTAAAAATCAAAACAATGGAATTACTTATTACAATATAAGTAATATATACAATAATTTGGTGTTTGGAGTTTACCCAAATAATCCAAATTCATTTGGAGGTACATATTTTTCAAAAAGCTAAATTATGGCATTGATGGAGATGATGGCTTTTTTGAATGCAGGTATACTTATAATAGCATTTGCTCTTTTGTTAGTTGTTTTATCTTTCAGCGTGTCACAGATTAACAGTACAAGCGTTTTTGCCAATTCTGAAGCTGTTGCAACAGGTATAGGCACAAGATTGATAACTTCTCCGAATTGCTTTGCCTATAAAAACACTATAACTTATTATAACTCAACATTAGATGCACAGGGTGGTCCTCTATATTCTTCTTCTTACACAGAACCAGGAGTTGTAGATCTGAATAAGTTTATTGAAAATTATTTCCTTTCCTGTATGCAATATATATACTTTGGTGGTTCAACAGATATACCTGCATTGCAATCTGATTTAGCAGCTGCAACAGGAGTATCTTTAACACTTACTGATACACAAAATCCAAATGAGCTCGGACCTACAGGCTCGTTGGAACTTTCAAATTACAATCAATTTAATTTTGGTGAAAGTTTTCAGCAAACCAATGCAATTATACAAAAATATGCACAGACTGCAGAATACGCTGCAATGGGTGCAAGCTTAGCCGCTAGCTTGGGGATAATGATAGCTACTGGTGGGATTATTCAATTTAATGTTATACTTGCGGTTGGACAGCAGTCTACCTCAGAGATAACTCCTCAATATGCTTTAGCAAATATATTTTATGCAGAAAATACATATAAGGAATCCTTCCCAGTTGAAATACAGTTTACCAATGCAAACGATCAGCCAACATTTCAAAATAGTGGAGTATTAACGGTAGATGTAACTTATGGAATTCCGCCTTATAGTTAGATTTGGTAGAAAAGGCCAGCTTACAATGCTGGACCTTGTATTAGCTCCGTTAGCTGCCGTTGTTTTAGCAGTATTGGCCTCTGCTTTACTGCACAATGCAACTGCCAATTTGTTAACTGCAGTTAGTCAGCAACCGGCTTCTTTTTCATGTAATCTTGCTCTTGACTCTATATACAGTACTTATTATGTACACAATGCATATGCCTTATCACAATTGGCTTTACGTGATCCAAATCAATATGCGCTCTCCCAATCAAATAAACAGCAGAATCTGTTAACCAATTGCAGTGGCTCCTGCCCTTCCTCATATTCTTACATCCAAAATTATTTATATAACTCTTCTTCTCTTTACAGTGATTTTATCGGCTATTTCTCTGGTTTTTCCTTAAGTAACTTTAAAGTTTTAACTGGACAGCAAGCTGCAACTTTAAATGCATTGGGAATAAAAGTATTTTTGAATCAAATTCCGGCTGGAATAACTGGTAAACAAGAATGCAGTTTACAAGTTTATAATCCTGCGGATCCATCGAATCCTTATACAATTTATGGAGTGATGAGTTAATGGATAAGAAAGGGCAGGCAAATATGATTGTTGTCTTAGGTATGGTTGCAGCAACAATATATATAATGCTGAACGCCTTTGGATACATAAGCAATGTCGGTTTAAGCTCAAAAATAGAGATAAGCGCTCAAAATAGTATATACCAAACACTTTCTCTGAAAGATTATCTTATACAAGAAGCCTATTATAACTTCCAAAAAGCCCAACTTTTCGATGGTTTAAATTTACAACCAAGTTCTGTGAATTGTGGGTATATAAACACTTCGAAATCGTTGCCCTTTGTTCCGATTCCCAAAGTATATTATTGGAGGAATCTAGCAGGTCAGATTTGCCTTCCAAATAATAATTTAATAGAATATGGTTTGGAGCAACTTTTGAATCAGAATTCATTTGAAATAATAAATTCATCAAACATAAGTATACAATCAAATTTGATAATAAACTTGTCTAATAGAAAAGACAACGTCTTTTCGGCGAATTTTTCTGCGCCGTTCTTAAGTAAAAACTACAGTTTTTACTACAATTCATCATCAAGCGAATTCTCCGTATGTCAATATTCTAAATCTTCATGTAATTTTATTATAAATGATTCCCCTATAGGTGTAAACTTTAATTTGTCTGGGTTAACTTTTACGGCCTTATCGCCGCAAGATACAATCTCAGGAGTTGTTGATCAAACTGTAGCTACAAATGCGTTTTTTGCTGGATCTTCGTTGTCCCCATCAAGCCAATATACTCTTATAACTTTTCCAAATGGAAACGTTGGGATAATTTATTCGAATACTTCAAATAGTAAAACAAATTTTTATTTTACATATATGCCTAACCAGAATTTTTACACTTTAACAAGTGTGATATCTTATGATAATAAAAATGGTATAAAAAGCAAAGTTGAACTCATTAACGATTCGACTGTTAAGGTGAATGGTGTAAACTACACATTTTCAATAACTTCCAATGTAAATGGGATATTCTCATTGAAACCAACAAATTATGTAATGTTTGAAATTCAACCAAATTTTGTGTATTATAAATATATTTTAAATAGTATACAAAATTCTGGGGTCCAGAATTTGTTATTCCCAAACAATCAAAATCTTTATATCTCTTATTCTATTTTTCCTTTGTATTCTCCACAGATTTGTGTAAACTATAATGAAGGACAGTACAATCTACAAAATTGTATGACGTTATCCGATTCAATAACTGGGAAAAATTATCTTAGCGATTTACTCCAAATAGGAACAGCTTTTGTAAATGAAAGTTTTCCGATAGGCAATCAAAAAATAGAGGGTTTTGCACAATATGAAATAGATAATTATATATCTAACGCAATAAATGCCGTTAATTTGAAAACCGTATCAGTGAATGGAAGACCAAAGTATGATTGGTATTCCGCTCTTATACTTCAGTTAGGTTCTCCACAGGGAACCAGTTATCTTTTAAGTAAACTGTCAAAAGTAAAAGAGCCTTATTATGGTACCTACATATATAATTGTGAACAGAATGCAGCGGATCTAGCCTATTGTAGGAATCTACTATCTACTACACTTTCTCAAGATATCCTATCATTACTACAGCAACAAATGCCACAAGAATTAACTTTTCTCTCTGGTACAAATTTCAACATAAACGTATTAAATTTATCAATAAGCGCAGCAGAACTTTATTCTTGTACAAACGCAAGTAATTACAGCGTTAAATCTAATTATAGTTATTCAGTTAAAAGTTCTCCAGTAAATGGAAATTATTCTGAGGAGTTTTTAAGCATACCGATATCTTTAGATTTTGGTTATCAAAACACTTTGAACCTTACTCCAACGGAAGCATGCGGAATACAAAAGTCACCTTATTCAACAGGTTACCCGGGCTTTTCTGAAGCATTGATAACGAATAATTTTACTTATTTAAACTGTGCGCCTGTCATATCACAGAGATTTCTAAATCATACTTGCATAGCGAGCTTAGAAACCACAAATTCAAAAGTTGCAAATTATCTTAATACAACAAGTTCTGCTTCGAGTGGAGAATATTGTAGAGAAGAATCAAACGGTGAATTTTTCTGTCCTTATTATAAAATTTCTAGTTTTTCATACAAAAATTGGCTAACAAGCAGCAATTTATGCCCGAATTATTTCGTTATAGATAATAAGAATTTCACATCTTCACAGACAAATAATAATTATAGGCTTGTTTCAGTTTATGGGGGCGGTGCTTATACTTCAAATATGTCATTTTACAATAAAACATTTGCATTATACAACGGAACTTTAAATTTACCAAGAAACCTTAGTTTAACAATTGGTTTTAGTGCAACAGGACCATATGCAGGTATTGATGAATTAATGTCAACACAAAATAAAATTGATGGAAGTTTAATCTCTGCGTCATTTAATTCTTTTCAAAACCCTATAGGTATATACAATTATTCAATAAATAACGATTATGAAGATTTACTGGGGGGTTCAAATAACTTTTTAGCTTCAAATACAAATAACCAAATAAGTTTTAATAGGTATTGTACCGTTTCTGGCTGTAATTTCACCTCATATTTAAATTCAAAGTTCGAAAGTAGCTTTTATAGTAATACCTCTTCATTAAAATCCGATATAAATCTGATAGGTATTGCTACACCGTCAAAGCCATCATCTGCCTTAATAAGATACGCATTCGTTAGCAATTTTATTCCAATTTATAAACCAATAATAACTAAGGTTCCTTACACTGCAGCTTCACAGTTAAATCCTTCTTTAAACAAATCATTTGGTTTAACTACCGATAATAATACTTACTTTAATGAATTTGTTCTTAATTCAACTAAACTTTCTGATAGTTATCAGCTTAAGCTTGCACTAAATAGTAATTTTAATTTTGGTTATATGCTTACCGGCTATATAAAATTATTTGGAGTATATTCAAATAATAATGTAAAGCAACTTTACTGGTGGAATCAAACAAGCATAAATAATGGCGGAGTTATGTGGGTAAACTTAACAAATAATGTTCCTAATGAACTTTATATAGTTTATGGCCAAGGTGCTAATGGTGGAAAGAATTACGATAATGGAACTAGAGTATTTCCATTCTTTTATGCCGTAAACCAATCAACAAAATCATTTAACTTCCTTTATCCAAACAATAATCAGCACAAGATTAACGCTTTCTACTCTAATAATGGAATAAACATAACAAATGAAGAGCCAATTCCACCTTATATATACAATTCCACTTTAAGCTCTTACTATGAAGAGTTCGCATGTATAAATAAGAACCCATTAAAGATAACTCTTTTAAATGGGACATATTCTGCCTACCCACCTAACTTTAATATAAACGAATTGTATAATGATTTTAGTACACTTTATCCAAACTTAACAATAATAGGAAAGAAAACCTACACTAATTGGCCTTAATGGAATATAAATCTAAGAAAGCATTGGGAATTGCGCTTTTAGCGATTATAGTTATCCTTATCTTTTTAATAGCTTATAAGGGTTATTCAATATATAATTTAAAGAATAACACTCAATTTACAAACCAGATTCAAAATTCAAGTTTCTCTAGTTATTCAGTTGATCCATTTATTCTTCCAATCTCATCAGGCTCCACTAGCACTACGAGTTTAGTCGCAGATAATGAGTATGTAAGTACTTCTTCTAATTCAAATTACAATTCTAATTTTTGGTATAACGAGAAATTCTATCCAGGAAACGTTTCTTATTCAACAAATTCATGTTCTGCAATAAGCCATATAATAGCACCACATTTTTGTTTTCTTTACGGTTTCATACCATATTCGTGTGGCGGTGGACCAGTTATAGGTAATTTTTCAAATCTAGTCGGCTACCTTGGTTATCCTCTCCAAGATAACCACTTTCCTAATAATGGTGGAAGTAATTATTCTAATCTTTATTCTGCAACTAGTAATGCTTCATCGCAAAATGCTTATCAGCTACCAACAGAATTTAAATATGAAAACTTTATAAATTGGAGCAGTTCAACAATACATAATTATCAGAATTCTCTATCTCCTTATCTTTATGCTATAAACACTTCTTTTGATGGTTATCCATCTATATCTTTAGGCATACCAACAAGTACATTGATAATTCCTGCGATATCCTGCGGTTCAACCTTTATTAATAATTATCTTGACTTTCCAGGTTTTGTTGGAACTTTATACAACATATCAACTTTAAGCGGTTTTACTCCTTCTGTTTATCTCTCTTCTAAGAATGAAAATGGTTTTGGGGCATATTACTCATTTGGTTATTTATTGTCTTTGACAGGTTTGCCTTGGACCGGTTCATTTAATTCCTTGTTGTCATATCAATTGCAATCTATAAATCCAGCTTTTAATTATACGATGCCGACAGAAGATTATGCAAGATTCCCACATGGAAATAAAGGAGATATCCAGTATGTAAATACATCTAATGAATTTTTAACACCACTTAGTATGAGTTATTATGAACCAGGAAATACCTCGAAGGTTTCAATATACGTATCAAATACAAGTGTATCTTCTATTGCAAATGTTATCGGTAATGAGCAGGTATGTAATAGAAGGGGGCCACACGGGGTCTGTGAAAGTTATTCTACTGTAGCCACATCCACTCCAAGCGCAGATACATTTACTGATCCTGATCTAGAAGGTGCATATTATCCAAATTATGGTAACGGAATATATGTAACATTCAGAACAGATGGCATATTTCCAATTTGTGCATGGAATTCTACTACAGGGAACACATTAACTAGTTGTACCTTCGATAAACGGTCTACAATAAACAATATTAGCTATGAAAGACTTTGGCTTTCCAATAATCTTAAAAATAATCAGCTTTATGACTCTGCTTTTACTCCCGGTTATGATAGCTCTTCTGGTCAAAATAATTTTACAATTACAGCTCTAGATAGTTTCTGTTTTTACGGTGAAAATTTCAATACTGCAAACGGTGTTTATACCTCTCCAAGTTACACTAGAATAATACCTCCAACTGCTGCTGAAAATTACACTTCTGCAATAGGAGAATGTAATGCTTTCTTCAATAACACGAACTGCTTTAGCAGTACAAGCGAATATCTTAATTTTGAAGACGGTATATTTGCAAACAATATAGCCTGTACTCCTTCAGGCATAGAAGCTAAAAACGTTACAGATGCATGGATAAATTCTATATTTGTTGCTAATAACGCTGGGAATTATTGCGGGGATTTCAAAGGACAGAAAAATCCGTCTAACCCACAAGCAAATTCAACGATATTCCTACAAAAAATATCTACAAACTGTCCGGAATTCAATAGCAATTCCTCATCGGTTAATCTTGTTATAACCGTTAAAAACGTTGGTAACACTGTAATAAATAATCCATACTTAGTTGCACTTTATGGGAATAACAATTTGAGCACCATGTTTTATAATTCTCAAAATAGCTTGACAACAACTTACAATCTTTATCAAGACTTTTTGTCTTCAATGAGTTCCACAACAGGTGTTATAGAAGTAGAGTATAACAATAACTTTGATACAAATATGTATGTTTTTAACAAAGGTCATCCATTAAATCCAATCCCAATAGAGTCTTTATTTTCATCTGGACAAGGATACGTTAATGGGCCCTTCAATAACTCTCTTTTAGGCATGTTTATATATAACCCACATGAAAATCTACCAAACAATGTTATAAGAACATCAAACATTATTCTTTCGCATTCCACATCTGGAAATTCACAGGTTCCAGCCATACAGCCTAATGGTACAGCTACATTTACTATACAGGTTCCGATGCATTTATTTGAAGCGTTACTTTCAGGTAAATACAATATAAGTGTTTTCTTTGGTAATACTTTTAATGCTTCCTGGAATACTGTTGGCGGCAGTCCATCTCCTACTCTTCAAAATCCTGGCAGTACTTCGGTAAATCCTCTGGTTTCATCATCAACTGAAAATTCCTCACAAATACATAACAATGAAATTTTCACCGGCAGTTCATCTTATCCTTCTCCTTTGTGGCAGTACATAGTAAGTTATAATTTTAATATGTCTAAAGGTCCTTTTAGTAAAGTAGCTGTTTACAGTGACAATGTTTCAATAAATGTTTCACCTACAAATTCGACAACAAGCGATTTGAATGTAACTGTTAATCCTTCAGTTTCAGTAATAAATGGCAGCGGAGATTATAAATTAGGGTTAAGTCAATTAAAAGGTTCATCTATATCCTGTTTTGCGTCTCCAGATAATGTTCAAGATTTTGGTGTTTTCTGGTCTAGACAAATAGTTTCTCCATCGAATCTAAATTATGCACTTTCCAATAGCATTTACTCAGGAGAAGAAAAACAAGCGAGTCAAACGCTTATAACGGGTTGGACTGGGATACTATTCATGCCGTATTCAGATCAAGTTGCATTAAACTATGATAATTTACCGATTTATCATCCATCTACAGTTTCATTCCAACTAGAAAAACCTACATTGAATGCAACGTCAAATCAATTTGGATATGAAGCATTTGATTACTTTGGAAAAGGAAGTGAAAATGCTATCTTTGCCAATCTTTCTAGTCTTTATTCTTCATTTAATTCATCTGCTTTTACTTTTCCAGTAAGTCTTCCAAATAGCTCTTTGACGTTTAATTTAATTTCGAATTCTATCGTGAGCGATCCATCAATATTAAGAATCGTTGGTGTTGATACTTTAACAAACAGTTCTGGTTTTTCAAATAAATCTTTTGATTTTTCTATAGTTAAGAACGGTGCTACCGAATGTTCTGCTGTTTATACAACGTCAATAAATTCAACTTATTCGTTAACTGATAGTGGTTGCCTAGGGAATGCAGTAACTAATGATTCATTTATTAACATATCCTCTAAATCCGGGCCATTCGTTGTTAATATGTACAATAATTCTAATATAAACTTTTCAAATGAAACTGCTGATGGTACAGTTTTTATGGGATCAAATGAAACTCTTTCTAAAGCTAGAAACGGTTTATTTTATATAACGATACCAGTAAACACCTCTTTTAGCAATGGAATTACGATGGTATTCTCCCCACTTCCTTTGACAAAAAATCTTTATAACTCAAAAGTTTATCTTTACAATATAAACGGCACTCCTTTCAACTGTAATATAGTCAATGATTATAATAACACTGGAAATCTTGATGTTTCTTCTTTAGGTAATGGAGAATATTTACTTCCAGACGGTGCAATAATGTGTAATTTGACAAGTGATTTCACATATCTAAGGGCGGTTTTCATTAATAATTCAAATAATGCATATCTTGGGAGTGGTGATATACAATCAGGTTTGGAAATAACAAATATAAGCGGTTCAAAGCATGAATTAAACATAAGTATAAACGGCATACCAGTAAACGCTCAAAACGCAGAAATAACACAATCAAAAGTTAATGGAAAGGACTATGGTTGTTCTTTTGGAACTCCGGAGAATATTTACAATGGAATTATGGTTTACCCTGCAGGTTGTTATAATCTGTCATATTCTTTATTAACATTTGATTATAACAATAATGGAACTTTGTTACCAGAAGCAGCTGTTATATCTCCTAAGAATTATAATAAAACATTATTGTACGCTAGTCCATCCGTTGCGACTTCTGAACCTATAACAGAATATAATCTTACTCTTCCAAATACTGATTCTAAAGATATACCTATACAATTTACCTTAAGGAATGATTTTTCAGGCTGTGGGAATGTGATCTTAGTTTCACAAACTCCCTACCCATATGCAGAAGTTCCATATCAGGTTGTATCCTCTACAGCACAATCATGTAATTATATTTTTATAGGTTCAACAAATCAGAAATATTCTATTTTTGAGACAAATTCTCCTACGGTAAATTATCCTAACAATTGGCTAGATTATAATCTATCTCAGTATAATGTACAGTTCTCAAATAATGGTTATAGTGGAGATTTAATAAGTAATTGTAAGTCCGGTTTTGGTCCTTGCATTGACTCTTTCTCTGTTAATGGTAGTGTCATAGGTAATCTTCTATTCAATAATGTCTCCACGTCTTCAGCTACAGTTACGCAATCACTTTCTGGGCCAATCGAGGATTGCTTTACTGTTAGTTATTCTTCTTCTCAGACAGTGAATATACCAAAAAGTGGTTTTGGTAGCATAAATTATGCTAATAATAAATTATATCAGACAATAAAACCTTCGCAGTCACTAAGCAGTGAATACTGCCTGTATGATGGTTCTCCAGTAATAACAGATGTGATAACTGCCGTTGGTTCTCCTATAAACTTTAACGTTCAAAATCAGATGATATCTAACTTTTCATATGTTAAAAGCAGCAATGATAAAGTATTCTATGTTCCTCCAGCAATAAATGTTGGTTACTCTTCTTATGACAATGTAAATTTAAGTAAAATTAGTCCTTCATACTATAATATAAGCACAGTAAATCTATTGCAGAAATGTTACAATTATACATTAATTGGTACCAATTCAAGTAATATAAGCCTAAATAAAACAGAACCTATAAATATAACAAGTAATAATATACTGAATAAAGGTGAAAAATTCTACTGTTTAGACAATAATATTCCTTCGTATACTAATCAATCCTCATTTAACGCTGTTAATAATAGTAACAGTACAACAGGTTTAGGGTTTGCTTATGTGCCTGGAAACTATACCAATGGGGTAGGCACATTATACGATTCTTGTACTAGATCAAGTAAATTGTCTATTTCTGGAAAGCCGCTATTCTCTTTAGATGGGAAAAATGTAACTTATACTGGTTCAAGCGGTGAGAAGGCATTAATGGCGAATTCTGCCAATTCAAGTGGATTAGAGATGCTATATAATCCTAATGGAGGTGTGTTCATAAATAGCTGCGCTCCAAATAGCACGATACTTAGTTATAGTACTTGTACAACATCTGTTTCACTTATCCCACAAAATGGTTCTTATGATAGTATAGAAGCTATCCCTCAAGGTAGTAATGGCAACCTTTCCTTTGGAGGTGGCTGCTATATCGGTAAGTTAAATGGCATATCATACAATTGCGCACCAACAGACGGTAAATTAAGTTATCAACCTCCTTCTAAATCCTCCTCATCTAATAAAGTTTCTATATCACAAATTGTACTTAACAAAACAGATGCACCAACATCTTCTTTCAGTGTATCATTTGATTGTAGCATAAGTGCCAGTAACAGTACAAAGTCGCTTTCTACTTCTTGCAGTTATCCAAATAATGCAAATTCTGGAATATGCTCTGCTAGTTTATCATACGCAAAGATAAACGCAACAGCTTATAATATAACTGCAGAATGTTCTGTGGTTTCAAACAAAACATTTACAGTTAAGACTGTCTCAAATGATAAAATAAGTAATCTTAATATAGTTGGGTCTCAATCAGAAAAGACCGGTTTAATTAATCCTTCTAGTTTTATATGCGGAAATGAAACCAATTTTATAAACAAAAACGTTCAAAACGGATGGAATTGGAGGCCATATTCTACAGCCGGCTCAATAAATCCAGTTCATACTACTAATCCAAATGGAATAGCAGAAGTTGGGGGATGTGAGGCTGGAAGAAATTCTTTTGAGACCCAAAATCCAAATATAACTGTTAAAACATATAAGACAAATAATACCTTCCAATTCTTTTATTCCTGCTCCAAAGGATACAGTGGATCAATAACAGCATGCAGCCAAAAAACTTCATTACCAAGCTTCTCTTTGAATAAACTAACAAATAACAAGTGTTATTCTACAAATACAACTTTTATCAATACTTCAATACAAAACTCAACAGTAACTGGTAAGAATAATGGTGGGATAGCAACAAGTTGCAATCCATTTAACAAGAAAGGTTATATAAATCCAACCGTTAGTGATAATTGTATAGCTTATCATTATCCAATCATAAACTACACATACGCAAGTTATGAATTGCAATATTCAAATCAAAGTAGTTACGGTTTAGGCATGGGAGTATTAGAAAATAAATACAGAATGAACGTTTCAATACCAAATAGCAAAGAACAGAATTCAGTAAAAGATGGCTACTTTACAAGTCTATCTGAATCACAAATTGAGGGAGGCAATACTATATTTACAAATTTGCTACCTACTTCCTTATTAGAATCAAATTTACCAAGCAAAGCTTTGTCAATTTCAGCTGCATATTCCTATGATATGCTTAATATACTTATGCTTCAAAATCCATCATTTGGAGTTAGTGGAATACCAGGATTTATTAATGGCAGTATATTAGATGAGGCTCTAAGTATATTTACTGGAGGCACATCAGGAAATTGTGCTCCTCCTTATAATGTAAGCGGTGATGGAATTTTCAGACTAGGTGAAGGGAAACTTTGCTCAGGCAAAACACTTCCGGCAAGTTACAAAGAAGGTGTTTTCCTTTCTTTAGGTACATTAAATGAAGGTTTGCATTCCATACAATTTTACAGTATAGGAAATTCTACAAATGAGGCACAACCTACTGTAAATGTCTTTGATAGTGTAGGTAATGCTGTCAATCTAAATAGTGCTTGTTCTAATGGTAACCAACGAGTTTTCACGTCTACTTATAACGGGGGAAAATGGAATTTTAATATAACATCCGATCAGCAGTGTAATCCTATTAATAATAAGTTATATGGCTATATAATAAATTGCATATACCAAACTCCAGGAAACGAAACTTACTCCATTACATCACAATATTATCTTGCTTATAATCTACCTACGATATGGAATATTAGTTATTCCTTGCTAGTTTCTCCAAAGAGTTATCAAGTAGTTCCAACTCCCGTTTATCAGATAAATTACTCAACAGGATCAATATTGACTTTACAACAGCCCAATAAAACTGTTTTCACAGAAAGAGGTTTACCATCAAATTATAAATGGGCAGTTGATTATGATACTGTAGTTAGGAGTTCACAAGCGAATACAATTTATTTCTATTCAACTGGAACTCATTCATTTTCTGTTAATACACTTTCTAACCATTCTTCAACAACAGATTGCTATACAACTTATACTCCAACTCCAAATAACGGACAAGCAACATCCGGTACAACAACTTATGTACAGTTTGTGGGCAATACGACTTGCTATACATACTTTAAACAAACAGGTTTACCTAAAGGATTGAATTGGAACGTAACTTACAATGGCATAATTGCTAGTACAGCAAATCCAAAACCAACATCTAATAATTCTGGTGGTTCGCCTACTAATAGTAACTCAGAAATAGAATTTATAACAAGTAATCCTGGCAGTTACGGAGGAAACTTTTCGTATTATATCTCAAATGTAAAAACTACTTCCGCGGCTTGTACTAGTGTTTACGAACCAACACCTTCCTCAGGCTACTTGGTTGCTGGTACTAATAAAAGCATAGTGTTTTCATTGAGTTCCGATACATGCGTTACTACATTCACTGAGAGTGGTTTACCCAGTGGCCATTCATGGAGCGTTGATTACAATGGAACAACAAAAACTTCCACTATTAATAGTATAGAATTTACTACTGATCCAGGTTCTTTACCATATACGATAAGCGCTCCTAAGAATTCATCTAACGGTTGCACGGAGAGTTATATTGCTAGTCCTCCTTCTGGCTCATTACCTGCAGGTCAATCACTAAAAGTTTCATTCTCACATAGTATTTACTGTATCACTACATTTACTGAAACAGGTTTGCCATCTGGTTATAAATGGCAAGTTACATTCAATAGAAATACTAAAAGTTCTACTGGTTCCACAATAACATTTAATACCTCATCAGGTTCATTTTTATGGTCGGCCTCAGCACCATCTTCTTCATCTTCAAGTTGTACTACTACTTACAATTCTCCATCTGGATCTAATACGGCTGGGAAAGCGGTTTCAATTGCATTTACTTCTTCAACTCTATGCACAACAACATTCTATCAGAGCGGTGGAAGCGGCTTGACTTGGCAAGTTACATATGATGGAATAACTAAATCTGCAAGCACTGGTAATTCAATATCTATATCTGCTCCGCCAGGAAGCTATACCGCAACTGCTTCTATTCCAGGTTATAACTGTTATACAAATAGCGGAACTGTAAGTGCTGGATCTTCATTTTCCTTTAACCCCTGGTCATGTACAACTAACTTTTATATAGAAAGTGGCAGTCCTTTACCTAGTAGTAATTATGATGAAACAGTTACTTATAATGGAAACTCCAAGACTCAGAATTGGGGGAATAATAGAGTAACTCTTCCAAATGGTAAGACTGGCCTGAATTTCACTTATTCTGGTTTGTCTAATCCTGGTTCATCTTTATCATGGTCTGTTAATAGTCCAATAGTGGGTACTTGTTATGATTCAGGAGCATTCTCGCAATATGTGTGGACTGCGAATCAAAGTTCCGGAAGCTTGTCTCCTGGACTCAATATATATGTTTATTACAGTGTTTCCACGCAGGGTTGTATAATATGAATATCGAAATAACTGGTAAATTTGTTTTAAAAATTGCTATATTGGTGGTTGTCGTAATAGTATTTGTAATTTTATTAACATCCATATTAGGTCATAGAGTGGTTTCTAAAACAGTTAAAAGTAAGCCTTCTCTAATCGAGTTAGAAAATGATTTACATGTCTTTTCTTCTCCAACCCTCTCATTTAATTTTACGGATAATTTTTCACTTGAAAGCACTGCTGGGCTTTTAATATCAAATAATAGTTATAATTCAGTCAGATTGTATTATAAGTCAAATAACTCTGTATTTATAACAGTGGCACAATACATTAAAAATAATACCTCTGCTATAAACTATAGTTACATTAAGAATTTAGCACCTAAAGGTTATTATATAAAGAATTTCACTTTTCTAGGTTATAATGCTTTAAGTATTTTAAATAACGATACGCGCTTATATCAGACTTTGATAATAGATGGTCCAACTAATTATTACACGGTTATATCTCTTACAGATCTTTATAATTTATCTACTTTATACATGAATAGGTCGATATCTTATATTCTAGAAACGATGAAGTTTAATAGCTCTAAATATATACCTTAATTAATAAATACTATAATTTGAAATAATAATTATGGGCAAAATAGTGGAAGTTGATATTAATCTAAATAATGAATTTAATATAATAATAGGCCAATCACATTTCATAAAAACCGTAGAAGATCTATACGAAGCACTGATAACATCATCCCCAGGAATAAAATTCGGAATAGCATTTAATGAGGCATCTGGCGACAGATTAATAAGAAGTGATGGCAATGATGAAGAAATTATGAAGAAGAGCATTGAATTCGCTGAAAAAATAGGTGCGGGCCATTCATTTGTAATTCTATTAAAGAACGGTTATCCAATAAACATTTTGAATAGGATTAAACAGGTAATGGAAGTCGTAAACATCTATGTAGCTACTGCAAATCCTCTTAAAATATTGGTTTATGATGACGGTAATGATGGTAGAGCTATAACCGGGGTAATAGACGGCAAAAAGCCTTTAGGTATAGAAAAAGAAGAAGATAAAACTAAAAGACATGATTTTTTGAGGAACATCGGTTATAAGAGGTAAAATTATTATATATTTAGCTATAATAAGTTTTGACAGCTACCAAAATAGTCGGGGTAGTACAGCGGTAGTACGCCGCCCTCATGAGGCGGAGGTCGTGGGTTCAAATCCCATCCCCGACATTTTTATTCTTTAAATTTCATTAATTTACATGGAATACGCATTCTTTTGGGGGTTGGTAACAGGATTAATAATAATCTCCGTAATTTCATTTTTCATTTTAAAATATCTTCTAAAGAAAAAAATAGAGCAGTGGGAAAAGTATGAAATGCAGAAGGCACTTGAAAAGACAGTTAATTTGCAACGACCGATACTAAAAGGGAAAATAAGCGAACAACTTTTTCCGATTTTATATGAAAAAGAGGGTAATCTCTCAGATTTAAGGTTTCTAGGCAATCCAATAGACTACGTAAAGTTTGAAGGCCTTTCTAATTTAAATGAGAATGGTAAAATAAAGATAAAATTCATAGAAATAAAAACAGGAAATTCAAAACTCAACAAAAACGAAGAAGCTGTTAAAAAGGCAGTAGAAGACAAAGAAGTATATTGGGAAGAATTAACTATTAATAAGTAGTTTTAAATATTTAGAATTTTATTGATTATAAGCGTTTAAATTTTATAAAAGACTTATTATATTGTGGATATAAAGAAATTTTTTGAACCTGAAAGCATAGCAGTCATAGGAGCATCTAGAGATCCGAATAAAGTAGGAAGCGCAGTTTTAAAGAATTTAATAATAACATTTAGAGGCAAAATCTTCCCCATAAACCCATTTGCAGATGAATTACAGGGATTAAAGGCCTATAAATCAGTTATTGGCGTTAAGGAAAAAATAGATGTAGCAATAATATCAGTTCCCGCAGATTTAGTTTTAAATATACTTAAAGAATGCGAAAGAGCAAAAATTCCTCTTGCAGTTATATTAAGCGCTGGCTTTAATGAAATCGGTGGCGAAGGCATAAAAAGAGAAGAAGCAATAAAAAAATTTCTTTCTAAATCAAAGATAAGGATAATAGGCCCCAATTGTTTAGGCATAATAAATACTGATCCTAATTTTAATGCAACTTTTTTGGATCCAAATTCAAAGGTTGTTAAAGGTCACGCAGCATTTATATCACAGAGTGGGGCTCTTCTAAGTGCAATAGTAGACGATGCAGCAATGAACAATATTGGTTTCAGTAAAATAATAAGTATAGGCAATGCAACGGACATAAGCGAGGCAGATATAATAGATGCATTCAAAACCGATGAAAAAACAAAAGTTCTAGCGCTTTATTTAGAAGGATTAACAAATGGCAGCAGATTTTTGAAATCTGGAATTGAATTTTGCAATGAAAAACCGATGCTGATTTTAAAAGGTGGAAAATCAAATTCTGGTTCTAAAGCAGTTTCTTCACATACCGGATCAATGGCCGGTGACTACAAGGCATATGAACTTGCGTTTAAGCGTATGGGAGCAATATCTGTAGATAATATAGATGACTTATTTAATTTTATGAGAGATTCGCCAAATATAAAAATAGATTCAAAAGAAGTTATAATAGTTACAAATGCAGGAGGAGCAGGAGTCATAACAACAGATCATATCGCAAAAACAGAATTACAACTTGTGAAGTTTAATGACAGAACCTTAAATGAGCTTGCAAAAATTCTTCCAAAGGAAGCAAATATACATAATCCTGTAGATATGGTTGGTGATGCAACTCCAGAAAGATATAGGGACACTTTAGAGTTATTGGTGTCGCAAAACAAGCCAATAATAATATTATTCTCTCCACAAGAAATGTCACAACCATTGGAAACGGCTAAACAGATATATGAAGTGCATCAGAGATATCCTAATGTACCTCTGCTATCTGTTTTTCTTGGAGGGGTCCGAGTAGATAAAGCAAGGAAATTTTTGTTAGAAAGAAATATGCCAATATATGAATACCCTAATGAAGCAGTCGCAATGTTAGATGGATTATATAAATATTATTCACACAGATTTCAGACTTTCAAGTTAATATCAAAGGATCGTAGTAAGTACAAGGATTTTAAACTTAAAGCTTCAACTTTTGGTATTGATGCAAAAAAAATATTTGATTTGATAGGGATAAAAAGCGCGAATGGTTTTAAAGTAAACTCCTTAAATGAATTAAAAAAGAATATCTCCAAAATAGGTTTTCCATGTGTTCTAAAAGTAGAATCAAACATTTTATCACACAAAAACAAAGTTGGAGCCGTAATAGTCGGCATTAAAAATGAAGAAGAGCTTGAATCGGCTTTTGATAACCTTTTAAAGGTGGCTAAGGAGCAGAGCTTAACTAAACCATCTTTTGGTTTGTATGAGGATGTTAATAAATTTGGTGAAGATAAATTGGAAATCCTTGTTGGAGCACACAGAGATTTACAATTCGGACCAATGATTGCAATAGGCCTGGGTGGGGTATTTGCGAATCAAATAAATGATACAATGTTTTTACTTTCACCTATATCTGATCAAGACATAGAAGAATTTAAAAAATCAAGATTAGGCAGTATAATAAAAGAGATGGCATCTGAACAGGTATTCAACGATTTAATTTCTTATCTGATTAAATTGGACAAATTTATGAATGTAAACAAATCTGTAAAGGACGTAGATTTAAATCCTATAATACTGTTTAAGGATAAACTATTCGCTACAGATTTCAAAATATTCATTTAAAAAGCTTTTCAATTGCTAAACTATTTAAGCTAAAAAAAACAAATTAAATTATGGCTTTAAAATTGAAAAGTGTGGGTTCAACTTACGGATTAAAGGTATATACTGATAATGGAACCTATTTCGGAGAAATAGATGAAGCAATACTGCAAGACAACAGGATAGTGAGCTGGAGAATAAAAGCTAGCTCATCATCTAATCTGTCGAAGATGATACGGGGTGCAAAAGGGGCCATAATTCAGCACAGTTTGGTTAGAGCGATTGGAGATATTTTTATAATATCAAATATAGTAACTTCATCATCTGAAACTGAAAATACGGAGTCAGAATAAGTTTTTAAATTAGCAAATGCTTAATTTTAAGTTTTAAAACGGAGTAGTAATAACATGGATAATACTTTTAGTATATCGTTTAAGACGACAGATGATATAAAGATTCCCCAAAAGATTGTAGATCAAGTGATAGGGCAAGAGCAAGCTGTTGAAATAATTAAGAAAGCTGCGATACAACGTAGAAATGTTCTTTTAGTCGGTGCACCTGGAACCGGTAAAAGCATGTTGGGGCAAGCGTTATCACAACTTTTACCCGCTGAAAAGTTAATTGATATACTTGCGTTTCCGAATCCAAAAGATGAAAATGAACCAATAATAAAAACCGTTCAAGCTGGAGAGGGCAAGAGAATCATTAATCAAGCTAAGGCAAGAAACATGTCTGCCTTAGGTGGTGGAAATAACATGCTAATTTTCTTAGGTTTTATTGTTGCCTTCTTCATAGCTACTTATGTAGTTAGCATAATTGTGTCTGCGCAGAAGAATCCTATTCTTGCAGCCGCAAATCAAATATCAGGTACGCTCTTTATTATAACTATGCTTATTGGTTTCTTGTTTGTTATTTTAATGTACAGATTAGGAAGAACTTCATTGAGACAAACCGTTCCAACGCCTAAACTTTTACTCGACAATTCCGATGCAAAATATGCTCCATTTGTGGATGCAACTGGTGCAAAAGAAGGTGCTTTGTTAGGTGATGTCCAGCATGATCCGTTCCAATCTGGAGGACTTGGTACTCCTGCACATGAACGTGTAGTTTTGGGAGATATACACAAAGCTAATGGAGGAGTTCTTTTTATCGATGAAATAGCGAATTTATCTCCGGAGACACAGATTCAATTGTTAACTGCAATGCAAGAGAAGAAGTTAAGTATTACTGGAAGGAGTGAAAGAAGTGCTGGAGCAATGGTAAAAACGAATCCTGTTCCTTGTGATTTTATATTAGTCGGCGCAGGCAATCCAAATACACTTACTCAGATGAGCCCTGCCTTGAGATCTAGGATAAGAGGATACGGTTATGAGATATATATGAATGAGACTATGCCAGATAATGTAGAAAATAGAAACAAGATTGCAAGGTTTGTTGCTCAAGAAATAGCAAAAGATAAGAAAATACCCCCTTTCTCAAAAGACGCAGTAATTGAGATAGTGGATGAAGCGAAAAGAAAATCAAATAGAAAAGAATCTTTGACTTTGAAACTTAGGGAGCTTGGAGGTTTAATAAGAGTTGCAGGAGATATTGCAATAGAGAATAAACACTCCATAGTTAGTAGGGATGATGTTATTAAGGCAAAAGGATATTCTGGTTCTTTTGAACAGCAGATTGCTGCAAGATACATAAAAGAGAAGAAAGATTATGATATAATACAAGTGAACGGCTCGAGAGTTGGAAGGGTAAATGGTTTAGCTGTAATAGAGAATTCTGATTCTGGTCT
The DNA here is from genome assembly GCA_964641875.1 of Candidatus Woesearchaeota archaeon. Lineage (GTDB taxonomy): Archaea > Nanobdellota > Nanobdellia > Parvarchaeales > Parvarchaeaceae > Parvarchaeum. The sequence goes on from CAZXLU010000012.1 coordinate 20,384, forward strand.
AATGTTGCCAATAGAAGCAATAGTAACAAAAAGCATGAGAAGGGGAGCTGGAGAAATAATAGCAACGGGTAAACTTGGTGAAATTGCACAAGAGGCTGTAAAGAACGTTTCAGCAATAGTTAAGTTATATGCTAATAAACCGCTTACAGATTATGATATACATATACAATTCCTTCAAGCCTATTCCGGTGTTGAGGGAGACAGTGCTAGTGTAAGCGTTGCGATAAGCATATTATCAGCTTTAACAAACATACCTATAAAACAATCTATCGCTATGACAGGTTCTCTCTCAATATGGGGAGAAGTTCTCCCAGTTGGAGGAGTATCAGCTAAAGTGGAAGCGGCTATAAATGCGGGGATAAAAGAGGTTATAATACCCTCATCAAATATAGACGATTTAGTATTATCTAACCCTAAAGCGATAAAAGTAACTTCTGCAAGTACTATAGCGGATGTAATAGAAAGTGCAATGGTTGAAAGTGCACAAAAGAAAAAACTTCTAAATGCTATAAAAAAACTGCTTAAAATAAAATATGCCAAAAAGTAAAACTTTTCTTCATGTTTTTGATGAAGAAACGTTAAGAGCAGTTAATAAGTTACAAGGGGATGGATATATTAGTAATTTATTAGGCCCGATTGGTACTGGTAAAGAATCCTACGTTTTCTATAGCAAGGATTTACATAATCGATTAGTTGCTGTAAAGATACATAGACATAATATAGATGCATTCAAAAATATCCCTTCTTACCTTCGTTTAAGAGGGAGGAAAACAGGTGGTTTTCTTAAACAGATAAATGACTGGACAAGATTTGAATACAATTTTCTTTCAAAGGCGTATAGTATTGGAGTAAAGACTCCTGAACCGATACGCTGTTATGAAAATATAATAATAATGCAGTTTATAGGCAGTGAAGACAACCCTGCTAAAATTGCTATAAAGGACAGTAATTTTGAAGTGGAAAGATGGTACAAATTTATAATAAACTCCATAATCAATATGGCGAAAAGCAAAATGGTACACGGAGATTTAAGTCCATACAATATATTAAACTACAATGGGGATCCTTTCATTATAGATTTTTCACAGGCATTAAAACTTTCTTCTTCAACCATAAATTTTTTGGTTAGAGATATAATCAACATAAATAACTGGTTTTTGTCCTTAAAGTACAAAAATGTAAAGGAAACAAAAGACATACTCGAGGAGATAGGCTGAAAGGATGACAACTAAAGAAGATAAAATTTATCTTTTATTGACTAAGATACCAAAAGGGAAGGTAATTACCTATGGTGATATAGCCAGAAAAGTTGGTATATCACCAAGAGAAGTAGGCAGGATACTTAGCAGAAATGAACATCCAGAGAAGTTTCCATGCTATAAGGTAGTTAGATCAGATGGAGGCTTAGGTGGTTATACAATAGGAAACAGGAATGATTCTAGTACTTTGAAGGTTAAAAAGGAAAAGCTGGTAAGAGATGGCGTCAAATTCAATAAAGACAAAGTAGATAGATCTTGTATATTATAATTATATTTTAGCAGCGTATGGCTTTATTTATTTTATAAGATAAATACTAAAAACAAGGAAAAGGAACTTAAGTGCTTATTATAAGATATATTTATATCCCTTGGTTTAACATCCAAATATGCTACCCAGAATAATAGCGAAGTAATCGGCTTTGCATTTTCCCCATTCTATTACGGGCTGACATATGCACTATCTTATTATAACGTGTGGGAAGAACGAGCCAATCCAGTGATAGTGACAACTAAAATTGTGAGAAGCGGTACAAGAAAAGCAATGGGTATTAATATTTCTGTTTTTAGGATACCAAAGAACCTGTTTTTTGGTTATGATATGGTAAAAGGAGAAACAATATATTATCCGATTTCAGATCTCGAAAAAACTTTCATAGATTTAGT
>CAZXLU010000013.1:0-2796 GCA_964641875.1 Candidatus Woesearchaeota archaeon
TTGCCCCGACCGGGATTTGAACCCGGGTTTCCGCCTCGAAAGGGCGATGTCCTTGACCTCTAGACTATCGGGGCATATTAATTTGAACTCTACTTAAGGATTTAAAGATTGAACATTTAAATATCTATATGCCAGACATAAATTTTTATTTTGAGGTTCATCAACCTTATAGATTGAAAAGGGTTTACTCTTTTGTAGAGGATAAAGAGTTCATAGATTACGATAAAAATAGAGAGATATTCAATAAAGTTGCTGATAAATGCTACATACCTATGACAAAGCTTTTAATAGACTTAGTTAAGGAATATCCTGAATTTAAGGTGAACTTCTCTTTAACAGGAGTTTTTATGGAACAAGCAGAACTCTTTAGACCGGAAGTTATAACTTTGTTTCAGGAACTTTTTGATACTGGAAATATTGAATTCTTGGATGAAACGTACTATCATTCTCTATCTTACTTAATAGATAAAGAGGAATTTGTAAAACAAGTGAAAATGCATAAAACTATGATGTATAAATACTTCAAATTTCATCCAAAAGTTTTCAGAAATACAGAGGCCTTATATTCAAACGATATTGCAAATACTGCTTCTGCTTTAGGTTATAAAGGAATAATAGCAGAGGGTTGGGACAGAGTTCTTGGATGGCGTTCTCCAAATTATGTGTATAATAACCCAGAGAACAACATAAAGGTTTTGCTTAGAAACTATAAACTAAGTGATGATATAGCTTTCAGATTTTCTACGCCAACATGGGATGAGTTTCCATTAACTGCTGATAAGTATGCAAATTGGATTGCTAACAATGAAGGAAAAATAGTAAATCTATTTATGGATTATGAAACCTTTGGAGAACACCAATGGAAAGAAACAGGGATATTTGATTTCATGAGAGATCTGCCTGGAAAACTAATAGCGAAAGGCATAGGCTTTAAAAAAGTTTCAGAGGTAATCAAGGAAAGATCTGTTGGAATGGTAGATGTACCATATTATTTATCATGGGCAGATATGGACAGAGATTTATCAGCGTGGTTAGGTAATCAGATGCAAGATACTGCCTTTAATAAATTAAAAGAGATGGAAAAAGAGGTTATGCTTTCTAAAAACGAGGAATTGATAAAAAGGTGGAGAATTCTTCAAACCTCTGATAATTTTTATTATATGTGCACAAAATGGTTTGCCGATGGCGACATACATAAGTATTTCAATGCTTATTCCTCTCCTTATGTAGCCTATATAAATTATATGAATATACTTTCAAAATTAGATTACCTAGTTAAATCTTTTTTAAAGCTTCGTCATAGGCCTGAAGATAAACTGGAAGAAATCTATCCCACCCAAACTGACTAGCAAGTTCATTTGCAGAGATCTTCAATTTTAATAAGTCATCTTCATCCATCAGGGCGATTTTCATCATATCTTTTGCAATCTGTGTTATGCATTGGTCTCTTTTTATCCCAAGCATTTTCTCAACAAATACTCCTTTGTATTGCATTTTATGGTCATTTAAAAGATACTGCCCAAAACCGCTGAAATCAGATGTAAATGAAATTGACATATAAGCTGCCGCTTCTAAAGGAGTATAACCAAAAGGTTCATATTTTGATAAGAAGAAACCTGCAGTTGAAACTGCAAGCATTTCATAGTATGTTAAATTTAGTAATTCATCTCCAACAACAAGGTATTTTGGATAAAACAAGACCTTTACATGATTTGTTTCCGCATTTTCTAGCCCATTTTCATGTAATCTGTTTAGTATTGCATCAGTGTTTTCAGGATAAGAAAGCATAAATGGAGTAAGGGGAGGATTTGTTGGCTTTGGCCTTCTAAGTTGTTTGATTAATCTTTTTGAATCATTTATTATCTTGCTATAAGCGTTGTTTGTTTGGTCTTTTTCTAAATCGATAGATGTGGAGACAACAGTATCAAAGTTTTTTAAATCTTCGTCAAGAGCTGATTTTATACTCATATAAGTTAGATAGTTAGCGGCCACTTCATTCCTTATCCCCATAGTACCGGAAGGAACTGCTATAAGTGCTATCACGTAATCATCATCAGTAAGCATTTTGTCAAGTTTTCCAAGAGCATCTATGAAAACATCATACCCTTTATCATAGAATTCATATCTTCCGCTTGTAACAAATACTCTCATTTTAGAGGGGTTTACATCATAATATGGTAAAAAGTAAGCATTCAAAAAATTATTTAGCTTTTTCTTTGCATTCGTTCTCATAGAACTTAACTCTTCATTATCCGGTAAATTTTCAGTATCTATTCCGTTTATAGTCACAAAGTCTGGTTTCTTTCCAAGTATAACTTCTGCTTCTTTCGAAACTACTCTGCTAACTGCTGTGAAAATAGTAGCATTAAATGCTCCTGCTTTTTCTATAAAGTGTTTTGCTGCTACCCCGTATTTATATGGCATGTCGGGAGTTATCCCTGTGTTTGTATTCACATACACATTTGTATTGCCTCCAGAATAAGATATTGCTCTACCTAAAACAGTTGCGTGTATGGTAAATACAGTAGGAATCTTAATATCATTTGATCTTAGATAAAGTATAGATCCTGCAGAAAGCCATTCGTGCACTTGTACTACAACCTTTGTTTTTATGCTTTTACTTAAAGCATCTATTACGGCCCCAGCAGCGTATGACCATGCTAGCGGTTCATTGAAATCTTCTGGAGAATTCAATGAGTCTATCTTAAATTTTTCCCAAAACTCCTTTTTAATTTCATTTACATGTTTATTTTCAAATTCCTTTGAATCTATTAAAATTATATTTACATCATTTGC
>CAZXLU010000013.1:2896-21452 GCA_964641875.1 Candidatus Woesearchaeota archaeon
CATGTTTATTTTCAAATTCCTTTGAATCTATTAAAATTATATTTACATCATTTGCGGATGACCATTTTCCAAAGTATAATTTTATACCATCTAATTTGATGTTTGATATGGCATCTTTCACGAATTGTGGTGGCGTAGCCTCTATAAATTCCATAGAAGCTTGTTTTGCATTATAAAAACCTATTGCAAGATAGTTATCTCCAAACTTCTTTTTCATGTATGAAGATTTTGAAGTTAAAACCGTCCAAATGCCGCCTACTTTGTTTCCAGCTTCGAAAGATACCTCTATGAGAAAATTATTCATTTCTCATTATAGCAATTGTAAAATAAAAAGGTTTAGGAAAACTTTTAATTATTCATAAACCTATTATAAGAGTGGTAGAGAAGGTTGTAATAATAGGTTCTGGTCCTGCAGGATATACTGCTGCAATATATGCAGCTAGGGATAATTTAGATCCACTGCTTATAAGAGGTTTTGAAGTTGGTGGACAGTTGATGCTAACTTCAGAAGTTGAAAATTTCCCCGGTTTTAAGTCAATTCTTGGACCAGATTTAATGGATAAGATGGCAGAACAAGTAAAAAATCTGAAATGTAGGGTAATTGATGATAATGTATCTAATGTAGATTTTTCTTCATATCCTTACAAAGTATACGTTGGAAAAGACATGTATGAAACTTACTCTATAATAATATCTACAGGCGCTTCGGCCAGGTGGCTCGGTTTAGAGAATGAAAAAAGATTAATTGGTAAGGGGGTTTCAGGTTGTGCAGTATGTGATGGGGCCTTTTTCAAAGGAAAGAAAGTAGTAGTTGTAGGTGGCGGAGATAGTGCAATGGAGGATGCAAGCTACCTTTCAACATTAACAGATTCTGTAACTATTATACATAGAAGAAAAGAATTCAGAGCAAGTAAAATAATGCAGGACAGAGTCCTTTCAAACAAAAAAATAAATGTAATATGGGACAGTGAAGTCATTGATATACTGGGTAAAGAGCACGTTGAAGGAGTTAAGATAAAAAATACGGTAACTGGAGAAGAAAAGGAAATAAAGACAGATGGTTTATTTTTAGCTATAGGTCACAATCCAAATACGGAGATGTTTAAAGGTCAAATAGATATAGACGAAAACGGCTATATCAAGACACATGATCTTACTAAGACTAGTAAGGAAGGTATCTTTGCAGCAGGTGATGTACAGGATAGAAAATACAAACAAGCGGTTATAGCCGCTGGTTGGGGAAGTATGTGTGCTATAGATGCTAGAAAATTCTTAGAAGAAAAGGGGTTAAACTGAAAGTTTAGCTTCCCTGAATTTCTTTGTGTAGTCTTCTGGAGTTATAGTATTTACAAATACGTTTTGTCCTAGTTCTATACCTGCTAAATCTGCTAATCTTGGATATATTTCAAAGTGCAAATGGTAATCATTTTCATTTTTATTTTCATGTATTACAAAGTTATAAGACTGTTTTCCGAAAATTTTATTATTTGTTCTTATTATGTTTTTAAGTGCCTCTACAAGATCGCTTTTTTCTTCATTATCTAAATCAAGTAGATAATTCACATGTCTTTTTGTTAATAGCATGGACTCACCAGCTATTCTAGATCCGTAGGGCGCTATTGCCGCTATTTTATCAGTTTCAAATAATAATCTATCACTTTCTTTTTTAATTGCATCTTCATAAAGGCATGCGCTATTGTTTTTCTTGTATTCCTTTGCTTTTTCTATTTCTATTCTTGGAGTTCCTAAAATTTCTGGCCAGGCTATTATCTGAGTATGTGGATGACCTATGCTAGCGCCACCATTTGGACCAAAATTCTTAAATACCATAACATGTTTTATGTAGTTTCTAGAATAAAGGTCAACTTCTCTTTCTATCAATGTATTTAACCATTCCAAAGATTTTTTATTATCATAATCCTCAAATTTGTCTAAATGGTTTGGACTTTCTATAACCACCTCATTGTATCCATAACCTGAAATATGTGAAAAGAACCCCTCTTTCATTTCTAGTGGAGTAAAACCATTTAATTCTGGAAATTTATTTCTTATTACCATAGTTGTCCATGGCTCATTTACATGCATCACTTCTAAGTTTTTTCTGTCAACAGTATCTCTTTCAAATGGGCATTCTTTTAGGTTCTTTGAACCTTCATCTTCGATTTCAATTTCTTTTGGTCTATGCTCTCTTCCAGGAACAATTATGGAATAATAACCCGTTCTGTAATCTATTCTTATTTCACTATCCAACTCTGCCATTAAGTTTAAATAAAATTTATTATATTTATAATTATAGAACAAAAATATTATTCATTACATCTAAAATATATGGTGTATAGTGTGTTATAGAAAACTTTAAATATGACATTAATATTTATAACACATATCGGTGCTTATGTGCACTGAATATATAAATAATAAAATTATTTATAGGAGGTAAATATGGCAGAAGGAATTCAACCAATTTTCATCTTACCTGAAGGATACAATAGAACAAGTGGAAAAGACGCACAGAGAAATAATATAGCAGCTGCAAAGGCTGTTGCAAACGCTGTAAAATCCACTTTAGGTCCAAGAGGGATGGACAAGATGCTTGTAGACAATATAGGAGATATAACTATAACAAATGATGGTGTAACAGTGTTAAAAAACATGGAAATAGAGAATCCTGTAGCAAAGATGATAGTAGAAGTTGCAAAAACTCAGGAAGAAGAGGTAGGGGATGGCACAACCACTGCTGTTATAATTGCGGGAGAACTTCTCAAAAATGCAGAGGCATTGCTTGATCAAAGTATACATCCAACGCTCGTAGCAAGGGGTTATAAACTTGCATCAAATAAAGCACAGGAGATATTAGATAAAATAAAAATGCAATTAGATCTTTCTAGCAAAGAAGATCTAAGTAGGATAGTAAAGACTGCAATAATAGGCAAGAGTACTGGTGCGGATTCCCATATAATCTCTTTAATAGTAGATGCCGTACAGCATGTTAAATCTATGTCAGACAAAAATAATGTAATTGATTTAGAGGATATAAAGGTTGAAAAGAAAGTAGGCGGAGGCCTTTTAGATTCAAGGCTAGTAAAGGGTGTTATAATAGACAAAGAGAAAGTGCATCCAGATATGCCGGATAGCGTAAAGAATGCAAAGGTTGCTTTACTGAATTTAGCACTTGAAATAGAGAAGACAAATATAGATGCACAGATAAGGATAGAGAAACCAGAACAATTACAAGCATTCTTGAATGAAGAGGAGAACATGCTTAGGGAAATGGTTGAAAAGATAAAGGCATCTGGTGCAAACGTAGTAATAGTACAGAAAGGAATAGATGACGCAGCTCAACACTTCCTTGCAAAAGCAGGTATTTTAGCTTTTAGAAGGGTGTCAGAAAGCGATATGAAAAAGATAGGAAAAGCAACTGGCGCTAAAGTGGTTTCAACATTGGATGAATTAAGCAAGGAGAGTTTAGGTGAAGCAGGAATAGTACATGTAGAAAAACTGGCAGGAGAAAATTTAGCATTAATAGAAGAGTGCAAAAATCCAAAGGCCGTTACTATTTTAATAAGAGGCGGTACAGAACATGTAGTGGATGAGATACAAAGAGCCGTTGACGATAGTCTTGGTGATCTTAAATCAGTTATAGAAGATGGGGGGGCAATAGTCCCAGGAGGCGGTGCAGCAGAGCTTGAGGTTTCTAAAGAACTTAAAGATTTCGCGAAAGGACTAGAGGGGAGAGAGCAATTAGCAGTTAACGCATTTGCAGATTCTCTTGAGATAGTACCTAAAACACTTTCAGAAAATGCTGGTTTAGACCCTATAGATATACTTGTGGAGTTAAGGGCAGAACACCAGAAAGGCAAAACTTGGGCTGGTGTGAATTTACTTGATGTGTACAAACCACAGGTATCTGATATGTACAAAGAAGGCGTTATCGAACCTTTAAGAATTAAGAAACAGGCAATTAAAAGTGCAAGTGAAGTTGCTGTTATGATTCTTAGAATAGACGATATAATCGCCGCCGGCAAGTCTGCTAATCAGCAGCCACAAATGCCGCCTGGCGGAATGGGAGGTTATGGGGATTAAATATGTCAGAAAATATCTTAAGTAGGCCATTAGATTTGTTGAATTCTGCAAAAGGAAAAATGGTTTTAGTGGAGTTGAAAAATGGTCACTCCATAACCGGTAAACTTGTTGCTTTTGATGTACATATAAATGTTACTTTAGAAAATGCAGAAGAAAAAAAGGATGTAGACACTCTTAGAAAACTTGGTAATGTATTTATAAGGGGTGACACAATTATCCTTATCTCTCCAACGATATGACGACAGCATCAATGGGTTTGCATAATAGAAAGCAGCCACATGTAATGTGCAGGAGATGCGGAAAAGAATCCTATCTTAAAAGGAAACATTACTGTTCTCATTGTGGTTACGGAAGAACTGCAAAGATTAAGGCTTACTCTTGGAATAACAAGACTGTCAATGGAAAAAGAAAGGACAATTAAATGTCAAAAAAACTGAGGGTAAAGGCCGTTATATTTGATTTTGACAACACATTAGTGGATACTCATTCTGCTATAGATAATGCATATTCACTTATCATAAATTCATTGTCAAATAGATTCGGGATAGAAAAAGATTCATTGAAAAATAAGATTCTAAATGCGCAGAAACAGGTAATAGACGACGTGCCACTGGAAAAAAGAGTATACGATAGAAGAAACGTAATAGCTCAGCTTAACAAGAATGAAGAATTTGGTTTAAGTGATGAAGAGCTAGATAAACTTGCAGAGACATTTTATGATTTTATAATGAATCAAATTACATATCCAGAATACACAAAAAATATATTAGAGGCATTAAAGGAAAGAGGCAAAAAACTTGGTTTGCTCACAGATACGGATGTAAGACCGGGTTTTAAGAAATTAAGACTTAGCAAGTTAGATTTTATAAATCTGTTTGACGTTGTGTTGATAGCCGGCGAAACAATACCACAAAGAAAAAACAGCCCTTTGCCTTTTTTAGAAATTTCAAGGCTTCTGGGAGTTAATCCAGAAGATGCAGTGGTTATAGGGGATAGAATGGATGCAGATATAGACAATGCAAAGGAAGCAGGGATGAAAGCAATACTCATAGATAAATATCTGCCCCCAAATAAAGGAAATTATGAACCTGATTTTCAAATTCATGATATAAAAGAAGTTTTAGATATAATTGAATAGTATTTTTATAATATATAAACTATAATCTCTATAATCTGAAATGGGAAAACTTAAGGTAACTCCTTGGGATGTAAGCGGGGAATTGAATGAGGATTCATATTCAAAGCTTGTAAAAAAATTTGGAGTAAATTTAATAAATGATAAAATTATAGAAAGATTCAAGAAAATAAGTGGTGGAAAATTGAATCCTTTCCTAATTAGAAAAGTTTTCTTTGCTCACAGAGAACTTAATTTAATATTGGATGACTATGAAAATAAAAAACCTTTTTATCTTTACACCGGAAGAGGGCCTTCTGGTAAAATGCACATAGGACATTTATTACCATTCACATTTACATTATGGCTACAGAAAATATTTGATGTGCACCTTTTGATACAGATAACTGACGATGAGAAATTCTTGGTAAAGAATATTTTAAAAAGCGATATCGAGAAAACCGCACAAGAGAATATATTGGATATATTGAGCTTGGGTTTTGATCCAAAAAAGACACATATAATAAGTGATTATGATGCAGCAAAAACCATGTATTATTATGCCACAGACGTTGCAAAACATACCACATTTTCAACAATAAAAGCAGTTTTCGGTGTTAATGAAAGTGATAACATTGGAAAGATTTTCTTCCCTTCAATGCAAATAGTTCCCACGTTTCTTTTATCTGCTTTAACTGGCAAAAAGATGCGGTGTTTGGTACCATATGCTATAGATCAAGACCCTTACTTTAGAGTCGCAAGAGATGTGCTTCCGAAACTGGGGTACTATAAACCTTCTGCAATAATATCAAAGTTCTTGCCGGCTCTTCAAGGAAATTCTGCAAAGATGTCCTCATCAAAGGAAGAAAGTGCAATATTTCTTGATGATAGTAGAGAACAAGTTAGGAAAAAGCTAATGAAATATGCGTTCTCTGGCGGAAGAGATACTGCGGAAGAACAGAGAAAGTACGGTGCAAATCCTGACATAGATTTTTCATTTTTAGAGTACAGCTTTCTAGAGGAAGATCAAACAAAGGTTGATAAAATATATGAAGATTATAAATCAGGGAAAATACTAAGCGGCGAGATGAAAGAGATCGCAGCTGAAAAAATCTCTGCTTTTCTAGATTCATTGAAGACTAAAAAGGAAAATATTAGGGGCAGAGTCGAAGAATATGTGTTCAGTCCTGAAAAAGTAAAAAATATGGTTGCGTGATTATCCTGTTCTTATCTAATAAATTTATAAGATTTATATATTATGGTTTGGTAGCAGCTTTTTGGCTTCTAGCTATTTTATCGCTTTTAGTAGCAGGATTTTCATATGATCTTTATTATAATTACTTTCGGAGGTTTTCATGAGTTTCAGTATTCCGCCCCCTATTGCGCTTTTGATTGCAGCTGCATGGGTAATAACCTTCTTCATGTTCTATATTAACATGCGAAAGATGGATAAGTTTTTGGCCCTATTCTTCGCAAATCCGAAAAAGAAAGTGGTCGGTTTGATTATCATACTTGCAGGAATGGTTGCCATCTCTGGGAGTTATATAGTAACTTTGATTCAATATATTTCAAATCCTGCATTGGTAACCTCGTCTTTTTTGCAGGGAACTTATATATCTGGGTTTTATGGTGATGCAATCGCCCTGCCGTTGATTGTTTTGGGCTTTATTTTATTTTCGATGTGATTTTTTGTTTTTCTGATTTTTAAGATAGTAAAGTATTTATATTAGTAATTATATATAATTATTAGTAATTATGGAAGAACAAAAATTTACAACGGTTTCTATACCAAAGCCGTTGGCTGACAAAGCCAAAAAACTTATAGAGAAAACAGGGTTTACATCGCTTTCAAGCTTTGTAGAATATTTGCTTAGGGAGATAGTGTCTGAAAGCAATGAAGACAAAACTAAAGAAAAGGAAAAAGATGAGCGAGTGCTTGATCTTGAAGATAAGCTCAGAAAACTGGGTTATATGTAGGAGGTTAACATGGAAAATGAACAGTATTCGGTTAAAAAACAAAGGATAGAAGGAGGATTAAGCCTAGAAGCAAAGGAAGAAATTGCACTTGTAGTAATAAAAGATGCACTAAAAAGGTATAATCGGCCAACGATTGTATGGAGCGCCGGAAAAGATAGTACTGTTGTATTGGATTTAGTAAGGAGAGCATGTAAAGAATTGGGTATGCAAATTCCACCAGCTTTGTTTATAGATCATGGTCAGCATTATGATGAAACTATGAAGATGCTTGAAGATGTGAGCAAGGACTGGGGCTTCAAGGTAATATATGCAAAGAATGAAGATGTACTTAATAATGTAGACAAGGATAACAAAATAAAGGTAAGTAAACTTAATAAATTGAATCAGGAAGAAGCTAAAAGGATTGGCTTTGATGGAGATGAATTTGAATACAGCTTAGAAACAGAGATAGGAAATCATCTGTTAAAAACCGTTGCAATGAATAATTTTATAGAGAAATATCGTTTTGATGCACTTTTTACAGGCGTCAGATGGGATGAAAATGAAGCAAGGTCTATGGAAGTTTTCATAAGCCCTAGAACGCATCCGGATCATGTAAGAGTGCAACCTATACTTCCATTTACAGAAAGAAATGTATGGGAATATATGTTTAAGTACAATTTGCCGATACATCCTCTTTACAAACAAGGTTATAGATCGATTGATGGAAAACTAGATTCTAAGAAGACAAGCGACTTACCAGCATGGGAGCAAGATCTGGAGCATACTAAAGAAAGAGCAGGTAGATCACAGGACAAAGAAGGCGTAATGGAGAAATTAAGACTTTTTGGATACATGTGAAATGGAAAGGAAATCGCTTTACGAGTTAGTTAAGGAAAGCAGTATCACAGACAATAAAAACTTGTCTATTAAAAAAAGTTATTTGTACATTTTAGGTGGGTTAAAATGCCAGTACATAATAAATCCAAATTTTTATGAAGATAAAAAATTAGAAAAAACAACTTATTCTATAATAAAACAAGCATTCAAATTGTACAGAAAGAGGATAATAACATCAGCAGAAATAATATCAGATTCAGATCTACTTTTTAATAAGTTGAAAAATATAAAAAATAAAATAGAAAATACCTATAATCCGATAGGCACAGATGCAGGATTTTACGAAGCTCCTGTATTAGGCAATGCACTTGATTTTTCAATTAAGGGCATATCAATTGAATTGAAGCATCTTTAAACCGAATAGATTCTAAAATTCTACTTTTTAAATACTATTAGCAATTTATTTAAATAAGAGTATTATAGAATTATACATTGAATTTTATGTGGCCTGGTAGCTTAGCCCGGTAGAGCACTGCTCTTATATGAGTATGCTCCACTATTTTAGGAAAAGCAGGGGTCCCGAGTCCAAATCTCGGCCAGGCCATTTTTCTTTTGATAAGTTTTAAATATCATGAAATTTAAATACTAAACTTTGTAAAGGAGGTAAATATGGAAAAAATATTTTTGGAACAAATAATAGAAACAATAAAGAATTTAGATAGGGAAAACTATCTTGAATATTCAGATAAAATATATGAAGCATACAAAAAAGGAGATGTGGAGAAAGCTGTAAAAACAGCTTATATTACGATCCAAAATATGTCTGGAAATATTTTAAAATCAAGTAATCTAAAAACTGTGAGTGGAACTGCTAAGATAATGAATTATATAAACTTATACAATGAAGTTTCTTCTTTCATTGAGTTATACAGGCCAGTAATTGAAAATAAGAAAACAGACAATTTAGGCTTTTATGGCTGTCCAATACAGAAGGAATTTAACAAACCTATCAAAAACAGATAAGTTTATAAATGCCATAGGTCTTAGAATAGAATAGAGGGATGAATGTTGAGGGATTCTATAAAGGATTTATTTTGTTTCTAAAATACCTTCTTTTATAAATTCTAAACTTCATTCTTTAAGGAGGAATATGGCAAAATTCGAAAGAAGAATGTATAAAGCTGTATGTTCTGATTGTGGGAAAGAAACAGAAGTTCCTTTCCAGCCACAAGAGGGCAGACCAGTTTACTGTAGAGACTGCTATAGCAAGAGAAAAGGAAGTCAGTAAATTCCTAATAACTAGCAAAGTAGCAAAAATTATTTTTTTATTTTTTTATTCTTCAAATGTTCTTAATTGCGGGAAAGGTATAACTTCCTTTATGTTTTTTGAGTTTGTTCCCAGCATTTGTAATCGTTCTATGCCTATACCAACACCACCGGTGGGTGGCATACCATAAGCCATGCTTTCTATGAAATCTTTATCAAATTCTTGTGTTTCATCTATTCCCCGGTTCTTTCTGCTCGCTTCTTCTTCAAATCTTTTTATCTGATCTATTGGGTCATTAAGTTCAGAGAACGCATTGGCTATCTCCATACCTGCTATGTATAATTCAAATCTATAGACAAATCTCGGATCATCTTCTATCTTCTTTGCAAGTGGTGATACTTCAATAGGGAATTTTGTAACGAATATTGGATTTATTATGTTATCAGATATCTCGGCTTCGAATATTGCATTTATAGCTTCTCCATAAGAATTAACCTTTGAATCTAGCTCTTTACCCCGTTTTATTATCTCCTCTTCGTTGGTTATATTTGTTTTTTCCTTTACCAAGTCCTCCATGCTTTTTATCTCAAACTTTGAAATATCTATCTGTTTTTCTCCAAATTTGATTGAATAAGTATTGTTTACTGCATATATCGATTCCTTTACCAATTCTTCAGTAAGTTCAAGCATTGTGCTTAAGTCACCATAGGCTTGATATGCTTCTAGCATCATAAATTCAGGATTATGTCTTGTATCTACACCCTCATTCCTAAAATCTTTGCTTATGTCAAAAACCTTTTCAAAGCCTCCGACTACTAGTCTTTTAAGGTAGAGCTCAGATGCAACTTTTAAGTAAAAATCTCTGTCCAAAGAATTATAATGCGTTACAAACGGTTTTGCATTTGCTCCCCCAGGTATTGGTTGTAGTATTGGAACTATAACCTCAGTATAACCTCTATTTTTAAGTATGTCTCTTATTTTAGAAACCATTAAACTACCTTTTTTTATTTTATCTAAGGATTCTCTATTTATTATAAAGTCAAGATGTCTCTTCCTATACCTCTTTTCTGTATCTTCTAAACCGTACCATTTTGGAGGCAATGGGAGAAGAGATTTACTAAGAATCGTTATCTTCTTTGCATCTATGGATATCTCCTGTGTCTTTGTTTTTATAATCGTTCCTTCCACACCTATTATATCGCCGACGTCTAACATGTCTGCTATCTTTAGTGATTCTTTGTCAACGTGTTTTTCGGAAAAATATATCTGTATACTAGCGCTTTCATCCTGCAAATCCATGAATTTTATTGATCCGTGGTCCCTTTTCGCTATTATCCTGCCAGCAATTCTTTCATCTTTTCCTTCTAATTTATCGAACTCCTTTTTTACACTTAAGCAGTCTACAGTTTTATCAAATCTTCCACCAAAAGGATTTATACCTTCTTTTATTAGTGTTCTCAATTTTTCCAGTCTCTCTTTGTCGAATTCAAATTCCATGGTATTGCAGGAAAATCGTTATCAATAATACTAAACCAATTATCATTGAATAGCCAAATATCCCCTTTTTTGTATTTTTATTCTTTGAAATTAATCCTATAAATCCTTTTTCTATTATAGCTGCAAATATCGATATGCCTAGAAGCATAGCCGTATAACTTGCACTTATCTGGTGTCCAAGATAAAGTGTGCCAAGTGCAAATGCCGCTCCAACTATGTTTGCTAATGCCGACAGGAACATATCTACTATTAATAAGTTTGGTGCTACTGTTCCAACTATCCTGGATATGGAAAGAACTACAAAGAACACTGCAGCAAATTCAAGAGTTTTTACAATTGGGAATGGATTAGCTGGTTTTTCGGTTTTCATATTTATATATCTCCTACCTTTTAGATATAGTAGAAGTAAGCTTATTATAGAAACTGAAACTACAGGTATCATATAGTAGACTATTTTAGACGATAAGGTCACTATATATATCACTAGAACAGCTTGTATAAGTACCATGGGAATATTTGCTGCTACAATTACATTGTAAACAATTGCTTTTTCAAGTTTTTTTACCCGATTTCCCAAGCTTATAAGCGCGAATGTAATAGTTGTACCAGTTATTAAACTACCAACCACTGTAGACGTTAAAAGTCCGGATTTTGATATTCTTAATATTGCATATTGAAGGAAGAACACGGTTCCAACTAGTGAAACCAAAAGCCAAAATTGGAAAGGGTTAAAGAAATTGTAAGGCCCCATATAATTGTTTGGCAGAAGTGGTAATATAACAAAAGATATAATTAAAAGATTCAATGCGGCGATTATTTCACTTTTTTTTATAGACGATATAAAATAAAGAAACTCACGTTTGTAGAAGCTTATAGCAGTTATCAATATAACTATTATTATTGCATATTCGTAGTAGCCTAAACCTACAAGCATTCCAGAAAGGAACAAAATCATTGAACTAATATAAGTTGTAGCACCAGGATTTTTAGTGTTTATGTTCTTTTCTATATATATAGCTGTAGTAAAAGTAATCATAGCAGCTATAGCGGATATTAGTATCCCAGGATATTGAAATATCTCATAAAACAGAGCGAATATATCGCCCAGCAATGTTATAAATATAGATGTACGGAAACCTATGAATATTTTAACGCCTTTCTGCATTCTATACTCATTTTCAAGTCCAAATATAGCACCTAAGGCTATAGAAAGCGCAATATACCCGAATGTTGGATCTATATTCATTATTATTCTAATATAAAACTAATTAATAAATGTATTTGCTGTTTTTTGGCCGTAATTTTAATTAAATTTTATCTCTTGTAAAGCTTTACGAATTTCTCTGCAGAATCATCCCAAGTTATCTTGTCAAGTTCCTTGTAAGCGTTTTTTGAAATTTCAGTATCTATACCCTTGTAATTTAATAAGCCCAATATCATATCTGCCATTTGCTGGACATCCCAAAAATCTACTTTTAATGCATTATTTACAACTTCTGAAACTCCGGACTGTATAGATATAATCGTTGGAACTTTGGCTGACATTGCTTCTAAGGCCACTATTCCGAAAGGCTCGGAAATAGACGGCATTACAAATACCTTTGCTATTGAATACAAAGTTTCGACTTCTTTATCAGGAGCGTGTCCTAAAAATATAACTTTGTCCGCAAGATTCAAATTTATAGACAGCTTTATAAGGTTTTTCATTTCTGGGCCTTCTCCTACAACATATAAAATTGCATCTTTATCTTTTTCTGAAACTATTTTGAATGCCCTTATTAAGTTGTCTATTCCTTTCTGCACCGAAAGCCTGCCCACAAACAAAACAACTTTCCTGTTCTTATCTCTTTTGATTAAATTTCTTCTTTCAATTGCGTTATATATTACATTTATCTTTTCCCTATTTATTCCGTAAAGGTTAATTATTTCATCTTTTAATCGTTTGCTTACAGTTACTACTATATCAGCGTTTTCCATCAAATTTTTCTCTTCTTTCTCTATCTCTTTCCATGGCTTTCCTGCCGTTCTGTCATACTCCGTGCTGTGTATTGTTGCTATCAACTTTTTACCAGTCTTATTCTTTAGTGCTATTGCCGCTCTTCCAGTAACCCAATCATTCGCATGTATGACATCAAAGTCTAAACTCTCGCATAAAAATAGAACTTTCTCTTTATATTCCTCCACTTCTTTGAAAACATCATTGTAAAGATTACTTTTATTCTCTTTTTTATTTTTATTTTTTATATCATAAACACTTTTTATAGTAGTTTTGAAAGTGAGAAATTTAACTCCCTTTATATTTTCATAGTCTTTGAAAGGAAGAACTACAGTTATACCTACTCCTTTTTTTGAAAGTGATTTGATTATATTGTATGAATGAGTACCTAAACCTCCTACAGAATGGGGCGGAAATTCCCAGCCTAAAAAAAGTACTTTCATGTTTTTATATTACTTTTTGTATTATTAATCTATTTAGATTTGTTTTTTATTATTTAAATAGTTATATAAATGATGGAAGAAATAGAAAAATTTAAGGAATTTATACCTGAAGAAATATATAGAAAATTTAATTCTAGACTGCAATATCTAATGCCTCCGCAAGCAATTGCAGTAAGAAGTGGTTTATTCGATGGTAAAAATATAATAATATCGGCACCAACTGCTTCAGGGAAAACTTTAATAGCAGAGATGGCTATACTCAATTCTCTTCTAAAAGGAAAAAAGGCAATTTATCTTGCTCCACTGCGAGCTTTAATATCTGAGAAATATGAGGATTTTTCAAGGGAAAATAAAGATATAAAATGTTTGCTTTCTATTGGGGATTACAATGAAAAAGATTATAACATAGATAAATATGATGTGATATTTGCATCAACAGAAAAATTCGATAGCATAATAAGAAATTCACTGAATAAGATTAGAAACATCGGCTGTATAGTTTATGATGAAATCCATTTGATATCCGATATTGGCAGGGGCCCAACTTTGGAATTTTTAGTAACACTAAATAAGCTTATTTTTCCAGATGCACAAATAATAGGATTAAGTGCAACAATAGGAAATGCAGATGAATTAGCGGATTGGCTTGGAGCAAACTTAGTAAAAAGTGATTTTAGACCGGTAAAACTAACAAAGAAAAAATACTTTGAGGGTTCTCTTATAAATGGAAAAGAAGAGAAAATAAATTCTTTGTATGATGACCCCTTATCTAATATTGCGGCATGGCTTTTTAATGAAAAAAGACAGGCTTTAGTGTTCTCTCAAAATAAAAGGAATGTTGTTGCCAACGCTAAAACGATCGCTTCTATAATCGGAAATAAACTTCAAAAAGATGAAAAAGAAAAACTTTTACATATTTCTAAGCAAATTTTGAATGTTTTGGACAGGCCGACAACTCAATGCGAAATATTAAGTGACTTGGTGAAAAATGGTGTTGCATTCCATCATGCTGGATTAGTTAACAAACAGAGAAAAATTGTTGAGGATAATTTCAAAGCAGGGTTGATAAAATTTATAGTTGCAACACCTACATTAGCAATGGGAGTTAATCTCCCTGCAAATACTGTTATAATAAATTCTATTCGTAGATATGGTAATTATGGCATGGAACTTTTACCAGCTATAGAGATAGAACAAATGATGGGGAGAGCCGGTAGACCAAAATATGATAAAGAAGGCAATGCAATAATAGTTGCAAGAAATGAAAGTGATTTAGATATAATAGATGAAAAGTATTTAAGTGGTTTTCTGGAACCAATAACCTCAAAATTCAACAGCGAAATAGCAATTAGAAAATACACTTTAAATCTATTTTGTTTAGGTATCTATGATAGAGTTGAAAAAATAGCCGATTTTTTCGATCAAACTTTTATGCATTTCTCCGATATAGAAGTTTATGATAAGATAGATGATGCAATATCCTTTCTAAATGAAAACAATTTTATTGAAGAAATATCCGACAGGATAGAAGTTACTAGGATGGGTAAATTAATAAATTCACTTTACATAGATCCTTTAACTGGCTCTTTGTTCATAAAATTCATTGAAAAGATAAAGAAAAGGGGTTCTATTGAAGAGCTAGATTTGCTGCATTTAGTGTTTTGTAGCGAGGAGTTTAAAGGAATTCGTATAAGTCAAAAGGAATTTGAAAAATATGAAGAAGAAAGCTACGAATTAGAATTATCAGCAGATGAAAATATCGTGGATTATGATAGATTTATATCTGCGATTAAAATGGCACATGTTATGCAAGATTGGGTTTCAGAGAAAAGTGAAAAATATATGGAAGAAGAATATGGGTTATTGCCTGGAGAATTCTACAATATCCTAGAGAATACGAAATGGCTTGTATATTCATTGAAAGAAATAGCAAGAATCTTAAATTTAAGAGACAGAACTATAAATGAAATGGAAGTTAGGATAAAAAGTGGGATAAAGAGCGAACTTGTTCCACTTGTTTCTATTCCAGACATAGGGAGGGTAAGAGCAAGGAAGCTTTACAATTCAAATATAAAATCTATTAAATTATTAAAAGAGCAAAGCTTAGATAGACTTTCATCGCTTTTAGGCTTCGCAACCGCTAGAAAAGTTTATTCTTATTTGCATAAAGAGGAAAATAATCTAAATAGGTTTTAGATATTTGACTATTTAAACAGTTATAAATAAGAGTTTTGTATGATAGAAAAATATTTATATAAGATATTATTATTATGAAGTAATGAAAAATGATAAAAATAATAGCATAGAATTTATTATTTCGTCTAAAGACAGTAAAGACTTCTTTAATGATAGTATTGTACTAGGTAGTTACGATCGCGAAAACAATGGTATAAGGATAAATTTAAGTTCAATAGCTCGTTCAGACTACAATACTCTAAAGTATAAAAACAAAGAAGTTTTTGAATTTATTTCAAAAGATTATCATAATGAATCAGAAAAATCGAAGAAAACAGATTATATAAGAAAAATAGATGACATGTTGCAAGAACATATAAATGATCAGATAAGTGAAACAATTTTGCATGAACTTACACATAGGTTCAGCGGAGCATCGCATCCAGAAGAATATGAAGACGGTAGGAATAAGATAGATTATCTAAGTAATTCTTGTAAAAATTTAACCTATTCAGATAAACAAGGGCTTGCAAAAAGAACCCTTAAAGACTATGATGGTATACAGACTTACACAACTCTTGATTTTGATCGAAAACTGTGGGATTTAATTAAGTACTCAAAACGCAGGTAATTAGTCATATATTTTAGAATAATAAAATAGAAAAGTATTTCTTTTACTCTTTTCATAAAGAGATATGAAAATATTAGCAGCTTCGGATATTCACGGAGATTTGCAGGCAGCAGAGAGTCTTGCAAAGAAGGCAAAAAAAGAGGATGCGGATTTGATAATACTAGCTGGAGATTTATCAGTATTCGGAAGCGGATTAGAGGGCTTGCTTAAACCTTTCAAAGATGTAGATAAAAAAGTAGCTATTATACCCGGAAATCACGACAGCGAAGCAGACATATTCATGTTGAAGAAGAGATATTCAGATATTATTTATGATTTACATAATTATTCTTTTAAACTTGGGGACATAGGCTTTTTTGGCTGTGGTTTAGCTAATATCGGTCCTAATGAATTATCAGAGGAAGAAATAAAAGAAAAAATAATGTCATCATATAACTATGTTAAGGGGGCTAAGAAAAAAGTTATGGTTGTGCACGTTCCGCCATATAATACAAAACTTGATAAAATAGGGAAAAACATGAAGATAGGAAGTACTGCGGTCCGTGAGATGGTGGAAAAGATAAAACCAGATACGTGTATCTGTGGTCATGTTCATGAAACTTTTAGTTTAGAAGACAAACTTGGAAATACGAAAATAATAAATGCTGGGCCAAAAGGAAAAATAATAGAGATATAAACCTATACAAACTGTTAGGTTACTTACAATAAAATGAAAACAAGATTGGCATACTATATATTATCAAAGCCGCAATATTATATTTTGTCCTATCAAAAGATAAATATCCTGTAATTCTTAAGATCTTGTGGGTCCATAGTCTAACTTGGATAGAACAGTTGGCTTCGAATGCCTCAGATGGAAGTAACCATCTGATCTGGGTTCAAATCCCAGTGGACCCAAATTTAATTTGGGATATATGTAGAAGTTAAAAAGTGGAATAACCTCATGATTCAAATGTATAAATAAATAGAAAAATTTTGATATTAAATATTGAAGTATCAATAATTAATAAGATATTAATTAATCGTTATTTAAAAACAGCTCAATATAATAATAAAATATTTAAGAAGAAAAATATACTAAGGTTTATGGGGTTATTTAGCTTATTTAAAAATAAGAAAAAACAAAATAGTCCAAATATTACTAATAAAACGAAAGAAGAGACTATTTTAGTTAAAATGGGCCAAAAGAACAAACGAAAATTACTAGAGCTTGCGGGATATGAAGAAAGTATAGGAGAATTTGAAAAAGCGCTAGAACATTATAAGATGTTGGGTGACAATAACTCAGAAATCCGCCTAAAAGAAAAGATGGCTAAGAAAAAGAAAGATGAAATATTAAATAAAAGAGAAGAGATCAAAAAAAGAAGGGCAAGTGGTAAAATGTACGAAAGAAATGACTTCTTAAGATACGCGGAGATTTTAGTCGGTTCAACTTGGGAAAATAACAAAGGATTAAATGAAATTAGATTGGATGATTTTAGAAGAGCGATTCAGTTCTTTAAAGAATTTGAAGAATACAATGACTTTGTTGGTGAACTTTGGTTGGAACAGGCCAAGAAAGACGCGAACTCTCTAAATTTTAATTTAGCCATTGAAGACCTTAGAAAAGCTTTAGAAACTAAATCAGAATTCTTAAAAAAAGAGGAGATAGAACAAATGATAGATCTTTATAGTAAGAAAGCCGAATTAAAAGAAAAATTAAATTTTACTTGGGCATAGAATAAAATATAAAGTTAACTTGCTTAGGTGTTATCTCCAATAACTTTTTATTTCTTGTTTCTGATTTAGTATTCTAAGTAACTGGATCACCTAAATCGTCCATTGAGTTAAAAACAAACAAAAGCACATCATGGTACACATTATTTCATGATTCTATTTAAAATAGTTTCTTAGTATAAACATCCTTTCGGATAACAACAAATTAATAAAAATATTTATACACTAAAATATATGATAAATTGTAGTATATTTTATGGTATATCTATTAGCAGGTAAAAACGTAAGTATACATTGTGACTTTATTTCATTTATAACAAATAGCGATAAGAAAAACATAAGTGAACTTTATCCTTCTTACTATGGTTCATTGCAGCCTCTATCGTCAAATATAAAAAAGAGCCTTTCTACCTTTTATGCCTGAAGAGTTAACTAGCAAAGGAATGAGAAAGCATGGGTTAACATGG
Source organism: Candidatus Woesearchaeota archaeon (assembly GCA_964641875.1). Taxonomy (GTDB): domain Archaea; phylum Nanobdellota; class Nanobdellia; order Parvarchaeales; family Parvarchaeaceae; genus Parvarchaeum. Next base: position 21,082 of record CAZXLU010000013.1, read on the forward strand.
GTTTTCTGGATAGCTTTTATAAGTTACATGACGGTTACCTTAGTTTTATCATTTGCCGGTTTATTAATGGCCATTTTCCATATATTATTACATGTTGCTGCTTACATGATATCATTAGCAGAATACCTTGCAAGTCTTCCAACATTTGTTGCTATACTTTTTGAATTTTTTATACCTATACCAATAATAGCAGTTTTAGCCGGTTTAATTTTAATTTTCATCGCAATTAGGTTCATAGGCGGAACCGGTTCTGCCATTCTTTATCTCGCGATAAATGGTTTTGCCTTACTTGTATCTTACTTGCTAGGGACCACACAAACAACTACCAATACTTTGCTCAATTTATCGAATGTAACTGAAATATCAGCAAT
>CAZXLU010000014.1:0-20137 GCA_964641875.1 Candidatus Woesearchaeota archaeon
CTCTTAAATGTGGAAGTATAATGTGTTATATTGCTCGGGATATAATAAATAAAAGCATAGTTATGTCTTCGAATACTTTTTTATAGCTATTTTCATTGCGTTTCTATATGATATTAGTCCTATAACGACTACTACCGATATAACTATGAAAAAACCTATACCTAAGTCATGCAAATTATGAATCTGTAAAGGAGTTATAACTCCGAACGTTAATATCTGTGGAAATATTACTATGCTTATCCCTGCTAGAAGGAAAGTCAAACCTCCATATAGCAATACACTAGCTGATATATACCTAGCTATAAACTGTAAGCCTTTTATACTTATTTTCTTTATCTTTCTTATCCATGTACCAAATAAAGCCCCAAATGCAAATTGCATAGTCATTGTTCCTAAACCGAACATTAGTCCTGGAAGGAAAGCAACATAAGCATTCGGCATGTTAGGCACGAATACAAAGTAAATGATCAATGCGAATGCTCCGAATCCGAAGCCGGCTATCAGTCCATGTATTATTGCCATCCAAGGTTTTACATCCTTTTTATAAAAGTCAGTATCATCATGTTTGAATCTTGATTTTACTCTATCTCCTATCCATCTATCTATTTCTACGTGTGGGTAAAAACTACCGTATTTTACATAATATCCAGCTATAAACATTACGAAACCTATTATAGCGTATACTATACCGAAAAATAGTGGTGAGGATATAAAGTTTTTAAAACTAGTTAGACCAAATGCAAATGCGAGAAAAATAAGTTCAGACATTAAGGCCCTTTGTATTGTAAAACCAGCAGAGAATATTGCTCCTACTTCAGCTCCTTTCTTTGTACTACCGCTGCCAACAGCATACGAGAAAGTAATTGGCCAAGTATGTTCATCTGGCGTTATTCCATGTACTATGCCAAGTAAGTATGATAACAACAAAGTTATATAAACACCCTCATATACTGGGTTAAACAGATTTATATCCATATTAAGAAAACTTATGAGTTATAATTCACCTATTCTCTATATACATAGTGTGTACTATTTAAAAACCTATCTATAAATAATTTATTTACTTTATATAATGATGATAAAAGGTATTGTATTTGACTTGGATGGAACGCTAATCGATACGGCAAAAATACTTGCGGAATCCTGGGAAAAAGCTTTCATTTCCGAAAATATACATGTTAATTACGAGGAGATATACAAAAATACTAAAGGGATATCATCAAAGGACATAGTAAAAAAGTATAAAAAAGACAGCAATCCTAATGACGTTTTAAGAATAAAGGAAAAAAGAAAGGAGAATTTTATTAAGTTACTTGATAAAAATAAAATTTTATACCCAGAAACAATATCTGTTTTAGAGAGATTGAAATTAAAAGGCATAAAAACTGCAATAGGCACGGGGATGTCTAATGATTTGCTAAAAAGAGTATTGGATATAACAAGTTTAAAAGACTTTGTAAATGCAGTTGTAAGTTCTGATGATGTTAAGAACGGCAAACCTTCTCCAGATATATTCATAGAGGCCTTTAAAAGAATCAATGTTGAACCTAATCTTGGCATGGTAGTTGGTGACAGTTTAAATGACGTAGATCCTGGCAAGAAGATAGGGGCCTTTACTGTCTTTATATCTAGAGAAGGAGAAAAATTAGATTATGCAGATGCAAATATAATTAATTTGGAAGAGATATTCAAGTTTATATGAAAGAAAACTTTGTAATAATTGAACATTTATATAAAAATTTCGGTAAAACTATAGCATTAGATAATATATCATTTAAATCTGTAAAGGGTGTAAATATAATCTTAGGGCCTAATGGCGCAGGAAAAAGTACATTATTACGATGTATAACCGGTTTGTATAAACCATCCTCAGGATCCATAACTGTTATGGATAAAAGACCCTACTTTGATGATTTAATAAGAGAAAAAATCTCTCTTTTATCGGATAACTATGCTCTTTATGACTTTTTAACAGTAAAACAGAACCTTAAATTTTTTGGAAGTTTATACGGCTTAAAAGAAAAAGATATCTATGAAAAAAGTCTCTCTATACTTAAAGAGATGGATGCGGTTAAATTCTTTGATAGAAAGGTTGTAGAACTGAGTAGAGGAACAAAACAGAAGATAGCATTTTGCAGGGCTATGTTAAATGATCCTGATTTACTTTTACTAGATGAGCCAACCGCATTCTTAGATGCAAGCTCATCAGAATGGATAAGGGATTTTATTATTAGATATTCTAGAGACAACAAAACTATACTATTCGTGACTCAAAAATTAGACGAAGTTTCAAGATTTAATGCTAGGCTCATAATACTCAGAGAAGGCAGAATAGTAGAGGACACTACTACATATAATATATATAATGAAATTATGAAATCTTCTAGTATTCTTGTAAGATTTGCGAGGCCTGTTAGCAAGGTTATACTTAAAAAAACTGGTTATAAATTTGATGCAATGAATTTAAAGGAAGTAAGCAGTGCTAAATTTTACATAAATAGCTATAAGGACGTTAATAAACTTGTTTATAATTTAATAAAAAATAAAGTATTCATACTTGGAATAGATTATATTGAACCTCTGGTTGAGAGGATATCAAAAGGAGGCTGAAATGAAATTAATAAATATCTATCAAATAACTTGGAAGGACATAAAGGATGTTTTCAGCAGTATACTGATATTTGGCCCAATGTTTGGTATACCTCTTGCATTTGCCGTGATACTACCAGTCTTATCCCTTTATATAGCTGTTCATGAGGCTCCGAGTATTGCTGCAGCAATTAAAATTCCCAACATAAGCTCTGCCTTGCCAGCATTTAAAAGCGTGGCTTTTATGGACTATTTTTCGATAAATATTCTAGGCCCAATAACAATGACAATGCCAATAATAACATCTGCTGTAATAGCTGCAGATAGCTTCGCTGGTGAAAAAGAAAGAAAAACAGCTGAAGCGTTATTATCCACACCTCTGTCAAAGACAGAGCTTTTATTAGGTAAGATATTTGCATCTTTCTTACCAGCAGTTATAATGGCGGTGGTAGCTTTCGGTATATACGGTTCTATAGTTAATTATTTATCATTTCAACAGTTTCATTTGTATATATTGCCTACTTTGCCTTGGTTATTAATGTTGGCCGCAGTTCCTTTTTTAGCTTTAGCGCCAATATCTATAGTTGTTTTGATATCATCTCATGTTAAAGGAATTAAAGAAGCACAGCAATTAACTTCTTTACTTGTTTTGCCGTTGTTAGTTTTGCCTTTTTCATCTTTGCTTGGTTTGGCCTCTCTTTCTGTTTCATTTATGCTTTATATGATTCTATTTTTAACTATTTTGGATATAGTGTTGTTGTATTTAAGTATAGCAGTTTTCAAGCGCGAGTCACTTATAAGTTAATGATTATAAAATGGTTTTGACTATTTTCTATTGAAAGTACTATTGTTTGACTATCAATTTGAGCATAAAATTATAAGAAATTCTCCCGTAGGAATAAGAGATAATATTAAAAGCTTTGAGTTAAAAAGTAATATTAAGAAACAGAACTAAAAACAGGATAATCGGATTTTATGGAAAAATGGTTTGTAAATAAGAATGTTTTATATCTATCATTATCTGCTTTCTTTGCTGATGCAGGATATCAAACAGTTATTGCTTTGTTTCCCATATTTTTTATTTTATATTTAAAGGCGCCTGTTTATTATCTTGGGATCGTATATTCTATGCAGTATGGCATAGGCGCAATATTTGCATACCTTGGAGGAGTTCTAGCTGATAAGTTCAGTAGGAAAAAAGTTGCAATAGTTGGAAATTCCTTAATACCAATACTTTCATTCTTGGGTTTAGCTTCTAGCGTACTTCTCTCCCCACTGCTTTTTTTATTAGGTTGGTGGGCCAGGGATTCGAGAAGCCCGGCAAGAAGAGCGCTGATTTCCTTGGCATCTGATAAGAAACACAGGAAAAAGGCCTTCGGTGTTTTGCATGCCTTAGACCTTGGAGGTGGAGCTATAGGTATAATTTATCTTATAATACTTCTCCACTTTGGTGTAGCTTATAGTATATTATTCTTAATAACTATTATTCCATTGGTTATATCAACGCTTTTTATAGTAAAATCAAACGTTAAAGAAAGCTTAAAAGTAGTTTCAAATAAGCTTTTAAGCAGCAGGAAAAAGGCTATAAATAAGCAAACAATGTTGGGCGTTTTTATTGCAACTTCATTATTCGGTTTCAGTTACTATAGCTTGGGTTATCCTATTCTAACAATTGCGCAGAGTTCAACTGATATCCTGGGGGTTTTATCCTACCTCATATTTCTCTTAATATCCGCATTTGCCGGCTATTATTTAGGAAGCAGAGTAAGTAAAATGAAGATAGTAAGCTCGCTTTCTCTTTTTGGATATTCACTTGCGGGTATTGGTTCGTTATTGATAGGCATTTTCTACATTTTCAGTTTAAATATACTGGTAGCATATGTTGGAGTTACTATTTTAGGATTTGCAGTGGGAGCAATAGAAACTTTTGAGCCAACTATAATATCATTTACGTCTGCAAAGGAAAAAAGTGCTAAAAGCTTCGGTTATTTATCCTCATCTAGAAGTATGGGATTATTTACAGGTAATTTGCTGATGGGTATACTTTATTTTTTTAGTCCTTTTTACTCGTATGTTTACGCATTTATTATTTCCATTATCGCAGCATTGATAGTATATTTATTCGGAAGAGGGTTGGTTTTAAGAGGAATTTAATCACTCCTTCATCATGCTAACATCAAATAGCTTAAAGTATCTTTAAAAGCTCGAAATAATAAATGTTTAAATTTTTATGCAACATTAAAATTAAGTGAATAAACTTATATTTTTTGGCGTTTTGGGAATGATTATAATAATAGCTCTTTACTACTTCGATTTTCCGTGGATAATAGGCACTTATGTAGTTTCGTATTCCCCCGTAAATAATTTTTGTCCCTCAATTTCAAGAGGCATACCTGTAGGAATAGCAAGCTATGGTCCTTTCTCCACATTTTCAGAGGTAACAGGTTATGCAAATATTTCGAATATAGATGTAAGCGGTGCAAGTTTGCAACTTAACAACGCATTACAAGTGGATTTTTATGGGGGACAGCAAAATAACTATTGGATACAGAATGTTCTAGTTATAAGCCCGCAAGGATATTATTTTGTTGATAATATTTGGAGTCTTTTTCCTGTTCAAAACGGAGTTTTGCCGCAAAGTATAGTGGGAAAAGGAACAGTTTCAATCTATAAGAGTTTGTATTACTACGCTTTTTCAACTAATAGAATAACCTCCTCTGAAACGCCTATAAGATTGGCTTTGATGGTAAACACATCTTTAAATGGTCAACAGGAACCTGTAATCTATTTTAGCTATGCGATTTTAAATTCCCATAATGAAGTTATAGAAAAAAACACCTATGATAAGGTTACCATAAAGGCACCTGCAGTTTTATCATATTTTATAAGAACTCCAAATAGAGGACCACCCTTTGAAGAGTATGCTAGCCAGAATTACTATCTTTACTTCGATTCTGAGCTTGTTTTCGGTGGTCCCGGGGATGGTAGCTCAGCTACTTTCAACTCATTAAATGCTAGTCTGTTGCTTGCTGGTGGATCAGGAAACGTGCTGAATACTATGTCATCTTTGTGCACATATGGGTGGAATACAGCTGAAAGTTCAACGAATTTGCATGTTAGTCTTAATAATAGTATGCCTACTGTATATGTAGGAAGCATAGATAAAAGTTTATTGACAACAAATTTACAAAAAAGGGTAAAGAACGTTTTTAGCTAATAATTATATAAAACTATACATAAATATAAGGGGATAATACTTATCATCCTTTTTATAGAATTTCGGAGCCAGACCCCATCTTACAAATCCTAACTCGTTAGAGTAAGCACTTTCCAGTTTTTTTAAGGTGATTTCATCTGCTGCAGACACAACTAAAGAAAGGATTTCAAACTTATCTTTAGATTTTTCCTTTATTCTTTTAATCATCTCTCCTCCAATATTTTTGCCAACATAATCCTTAAATATTATAGGGGATCTTAGCTCAGCTACATGATTTGTAGGCCATTTTCCACCAATTGCATAGCAGAATCCTATGACTTTTTTGTTTGATTCCGCAACTACTGCTATTGCTTTCCCATTTAGTATTTCTTTGTATAAATCTGAGAATCTTTCAAATACAAATGAAGGTTTTAGCTCTGCTGGTGCTACTTCTCCAAGAATTGGATCGACTCTATCTAATCCTATAACTTTAGATTTATCCGATAATAATTCTGCTGCATCTTCAAAATCACTTACTTTTAGATCTCTTATCGTGAATGTTTCATCCATATTTTTATTGATATTTAATTGAATAAATATCTTTTAATATATAATTTTGTAATAAGGTTATACATTTTAAAAATTTTTAGAAGTTTATTGTAACAAGAATAAACTTATTTATACTTATAATCTTCTTATAGAATACGTATATGGTCATAAAGAGAAACTCTCTTGAAGAAGTTATATCCGATTTTTCGGATAAAAAACAATTTTACTTTGCTCATCCAACATATTCTAGAAATTCACTTAGAGAGTGGGAGTTAATGATTGAAAAAAAGTATAATCTAAGATTTTTAAATCCTTTTTTTGATAGAGATAGGCCAGATTCTTCAGATCTTAACTCCGATAGACTATACAGTGAAAATTTGGATTTATCTTCAATAGTTGAAGGGGATTTAGATGCAATAGATAAGTGTTATGGTGTTGTAGCAATGATAACTGAACCTAGTTTGGGCTCAGCGATGGAACTTTTTTATAATTCTTTTGTTAAGAACAAGCCAACATATTTAATAATAGAAGATACTTCTTTGCAAAATCATCCGTGGCTTAAATACCTGGCATCTTACCCACCATTCAATAGCAGGGAAGATTTTGTAAAACAAGTCCTTGAAAAATTACGTATTTAATTTACTCATATTTAAATTACCTTCTTTATCAAAAGTATTTATTTGTTCATCTTTTCTCTATCTTTTCTACCACTAACTTTACAGATAGTTTTAGATTTTATAACATTTACTTTCTGCTCGATTCAGACACGCTTAAATCTAGTAATTACGAGAACATTTTGAGCGAAGGCTACCATCATCTAGAGCTGACTGCGATCTGCGTGTAAGGATCATATTAAGAGATATAATTATCCCAATTGATACAAAAGATCATAGATAGTCTAAGTAAAGAATATTAAATGTTCTAGGTCTTTAAAATGTAAATTTCTTATATTTATTTATATATAAAAGTATAAATATAAGTATACTAAATATATATTATGAAAACAAAAGACTTCATGCGTGCACTCAATAATTATAACCTAAAAGTATTTACTCTCAATGACGCAGTCAAAATAATCAGAAAACCATCAAATTACGTTTCATTGTTCCTATCAAAAATTGATTCAATAAAGCATTTAGAGCGTGGTAAGTATTATGTAGAAGGAACAGATCCAGCTGAAATAGCATCGAATATTATTCATCCGTCTTATATAAGCCTTGTATATGCATTAGCATACTACAAAAGCATAACACAAATTCCTGTAGGAATAGATATAATGGCTTTGAGACAGCATAAGCCATTAAGAATAGAGAACTTCAGCGTAAGATTCATAAAGTTAAAGCGCAGTAGGTTCTTCGGTTATAGAAATGATGGCGGAGTTTTCATTGCAGATCTAGAGAAGGCGATAGTGGATTGTCTGGCTTTCAATGTCGATTTTTTCTATATATCAGAAAGTTTTATCAATACGATGAATAAATTGGATATGAGCAAGCTTAAAGAGTACGCCAAGGCAATGAATGATCGAGCGATTATAAACCGTTTAGGGTTTATGCTGTCAAAAAATGGTATAAGTTCAGATGATTTGCTTCCATACCGCTCTAGAATGTATGTACGTTTATCTGCAAATGCTTACATAAAGGATGAAAAATGGAGAGTATTGTATGCTGACTAGAAATGAACTTTTGGAGTATAAAATCTGGCCGAATCGTTATCAGCTGGAGAAGGACTATCTTCAATATATAGTACTTTTGGAGATATTCAGGAGATCAAAAGGGAAACTGGTCTTCAAAGGAGGGACTGCATTGCAGAAATGCTACGGGCTTGATAGATTTTCTGAGGATCTTGATTTCACCACCGATTCTATGGACGAAATAAGATTAGTGGAAGAAGCATTGCAAGCTATTACGAAGATGTATAACGCTTCTTTCAAAAAAACCGAAAATGAAGTGTCCGTGTCGTTCAATTTGAAAATAGAGGGTCCTCTTTTTGAAAAGCCGCAATCGATGCAGACAGTAGTCATAGAGATAAGCAAGAGGGAGAAGGTATTGCTTAAGCCGCTACTTATTCGGCTGACGCCTAAATACCGCGACTTGGAGACCCAATTGGTGGTAGTAATGGATAAGGATGAGATATTAGCTGAGAAAGTAAGGGCGCTTCTAACAAGAAGGCGACCAAGAGATCTATATGATACATACTTCTTATTGAATAAGGGAGCAAAAATAGATTTCAAGTTAATAAACAAGAAGCTTGAATATTATTCAAAAAAATTTGATCTTTCTATTTTAGTCAGTAGAATAAATGATTTGAAATCTGAATGGAACAAAGAACTTGGGATACTTATGGAGCATCCTCCTGACTTCCGAGAAATAGCAGAATTCGTCCTTAAATCATTCAGTGACGCAGAAAAAGTATTTCATTGATAAAAATAATGGAGAGACTAATCCTCAGCCGTAATAGTGTGTGGATAAAAAAGCTTATATATACCTTTATAAGTTATATGGTTACAAAGTACTGTTGAAAATAGAGATGTATAATTTTATTAAATATACAGTTCCTAATTTTTTTAGGAGATATATTTGACATGTTATATCCTAATATAAATACATAATACATCTTAGTGCAGCGAAATTCTCATTTATAAAAGTTATAAAGGTACTTTTATCCACGATCTTATATTTATCGTCTACACTATGCAAATACTTAATTGACAGTTATGTCGACTAATAAATTTGTGTTATATTTTTTTGTAATGTTTTCTATTTGCGGTAAAATAGCATAAAATGTGGCGTTTCAGCACTCGTAAGAAATAAAGGCAGGTTAATTGCTGCTGGCAATAAAAAATATTTGATATTATATATTGCCCCCGAGGGGATTTGAACCCCCAACCATCAGATTAGAAGTCTGCCGCTCTATCCAAGTTGAGCTACGGGGACATTATATTAAGTTTAATTTTTAAATTTATAACTATTCTTTTTCTTCTCGTCTATAATAAATTCTTAGTGCATCGTTTAATATATAATGATGGTCAAAAGCTAAACTAGGCAACCTCTTTATATCCCACCATTTTGCTTCCTTTGCATCATCTCCGCCTTTTTCTTCTCCTTTCACATCTTTTAAAAGATAAGCTATTGAAACTACATGTTTTCTTGGATCTCTTTTTGGATCTGAGTAAACTCCAATTAATTTATCAATCTTTGCCTCTAAACCTGTTTCTTCTTTTATTTCTCTAAGGACGGCATTCTCTGTCTCTTCTCCATACTCTACAAAACCACCAGGAATAGCCCACATGTCTTTATACGGGTCGTTCTTTCTTTTTATAAGCAGTACTTTGTTATCTTTTATTATAACTCCATCAACTGTTAGTGACGGGCTTTTGTATTCCATAATTTTTGATGTTCTTTATTTATTAAATTCTTTCTTAAAGCATTCGTTGCATAAAGTCTCGATTTTACCGTTTTTATTTATGTAATTTCCCTTTATTTTATTTAAAAACGTTTTCTCAATTTCTTTTCCGCATACACTACATTTCATATTTTTATACCAAATCTACGCAATAAACCAGAGAATTGTCTGTTATTTGACATTTTCATCACCGTTTTCATTTTTCTGTATTGTTCAAGCAATTCTCTTACTAGTTCTTCAGAGGTACCGCTCCCTTTCGCTATTCTGTTTATTCTTTTTGCATCTATTGTTTTTGGTTCTTCTAATTCTTGTTTTGTCATTGAATCCATTATATTTATAAACTTTCCTATGTTTTCCTCTTGCCTATCTAATAATTCTTTTGTTTTTCCAGAAGAAGGAACACCTGGCATTAATTCTGCTATCTTTTTTGGGGAACCAATCTTTAGTGCAGAAGAATACTGTTCATAAACATCCATTAAGTTAAACTCTCCCTTTATAACACGTTTAGCGCTTTCTTCGTTTACTTCTATATTTTCTTCTTTCGCTTTCTCTAGAAGGGACTCCAGGCCTTCTAAACCTAAAAGCTTTGAAATGAATTTCCTTGGATTAAATTCTTCAAAATCATTTATCTTCTCGCCAGTTCCAATGAAAGTTACTTTTGCACCGCTGATGTATGCAGCAGTCAATGCACCACCGCCATTTGCAGTTCCATCGGTTTTTGTAAGTATTATGTTGTTTATATCCAATAATTCATGAAAGCCTTTAACTTGTATGGCAGCATTTTGTCCAAGATCTGCAGGTATTACTAAAGTTATATTACTTGGCTTTAAAGTGTCTTTTACAGATTTTATTTCTTTTACTAATTCATCATCAAGTATATCCCTTCCAGCACTGTCTGCTATTACTACATCAAAGTTCTTGAAAGAACCCATTGCAGATTTTATAGCTTTTATCGGGTCATTCCCACCGCCCATTATTTTTACGTTTATTTGTTTAGAAAGTTGCTCCAATTGTTGATAAGCCGCAGGTCTAAAAGTGTCTAATCCCAGTAATAATACTCTATAACCTCTTTTTTTATAATAATTTGCTAGTTTTGCAGCTGTAGTCGTTTTACCAGAACCAAACAATCCAACTAAAAGTATTTTGAAGGGTATCGAATCAATGTTTATTTTTGTTTCCTCATTTCCTACTATTTCAACTAGGTTATTATATATAACATCAACGACCTTTTCTCTGGTTACAAGACCTTTTCCTTTATTTTCCTTTATATCACTTTTTATCTTGTTTATTAATTTTTCTATTGTAATTTTGTCGACATCCCCTTCTATCAAAGCTTGTTGTATCTCATTTAGAACTTCTTCAATCTTTTCGTTACCTGTTGAATTCAGTAGCTTTTTTATTCCATCTTTCAATTTATTTGATAGACTTTCAAATACCATTGTTTATTAAAGCAGAAATTATATAAGAACTTTAGTCATTGCTTCTTTTTACGGTTATCGGTAAAACTTCTTTTTCAAGTTCCCTTTTCGCTATGTCTATATAACTGTCTTCTTTTTTGCTTATCTTTACAAGAGGAGGAGCACCTAAAGATAATTGAAGCGCTCTTGCGCCAACTAACCTTGCCCTTTCAAACTTATTGTATTCTTCCATATTAACTATTTATATTGTTCATTAATATTTTAAATCTTTCTTCTCTAAGTTCAATTGCTTTTCCGACGCATTCATCAACTTCTTCTGGAGTAAAAAAACCACTACCACCTTTTTGTAAGGAGTTTATCTTGTCACTTACTGCTATGCTTAATCTTGCATCTGATACGTTTTCTTCTTCAGCACTTGAATCAAAGAATATGGAACCATTTATTTTTGTAAACGTATGGCTTATAGCTATCTTTGTCTTATCTATTGGAAGCGAAAGCTTTTCATCTTTGCCTTCAATACTATATTTTGTATTTAGTATTGCTCTTAATGCAGCCATATTTGCAGCGTCGAATAGATTTCCTTCATTGTTTATACAAACTATATCGACGTAAACGAATGAAACAGTTTTTCCTTCCTCTATGCATAACTTTGAAAGATCTAATAAATTTGATTCCCTTATTCCTCTGTCTGTTACTCTTCCGACTTCTATAGAATAATTTATTCTATCCTCGTTGTAATTTGAAGTAAGTTCCGATAGCTCAAAGTTTACCACAAGTGCCCCATCCTTTGGTCTGTCTGGAAAAGGAACGCCATTTAATACTTTTACACCTGCTATAACCTTCGTGTTACCTAATTCAACATAAGCAGAACCGTCTGAATGCATAATAACATTGTCTTTTATGCTTATCTTTCTCCCTTCGAATTCATTTCTCTTATCAAGTCTAAGTTTTCTCTTAGCCAATTCTCTTATGTAGTTATAGTTTTCAAGTGTCATAAACTCTTCATCTCATTTAATACATCTGAAAGTTGATTTTTAAGTTCATCACTTATCTCTCCTTTTTTATTTAATTTTTCAAGTCTATTTTCATTTTCAACTTTAACTTCTTCTCCATCTTTTTTAGCAGTTATGTCAAATGTAACTATCTTTGTGAATTTAGGGAATATCTCTGGCTTTGTTACCAGCATTCTCTCATTTTCTCCGTTTTTAACGATTTCTATGTACATCTTATCTTTTTCAAGTGTATATACTCTGTCTCCCCATTCACTTCTTGTTTTTATTGATATTTTTTGTACTTCATTATCTTTTATATCTAAGTCTGAAACAACTCCATCTATTCTAAATGAAGTTCCATTAAGCCTTGTGAATGCTATTCTGTAAAGCTTTTCCTTCACTGGGCCGTATCTTAGCAATACTTCATTTATTTTTTTGCCAATTTCTTCATCTGAATATTTATCAAGCATGCTTTCTGCGAAGTCTGTTAGTATTGTGTAACCTGCCGATTTCAATTTATGGTGGTTTATTATGGTTGGCATGACTTCTTTTCTTATCTTATCCAGTTCACTTTTATCCTCTTTACTGAAAAGTATAAAGTATTTATTCATACCTTCATATAATATTGTCGGCTCATTGCAATTGTTGAATTTTTCATTTATTTCTGCTTCCTTCTTTTGAAGTGCTTCAAGTTCTTCTTTAAGAACATTTTCGTCTTTGTCTTCTGCCCCTTGGACCCACAGTATTCCCCATTCTTTTAGATTTAGGCCCTTTGCTATATCATAAAGTTTTGTCTTTCCTTCATTTGAATGGATTCCTTTGCTCATTTTTGTGAAACCATTTTTTATTATTATTATGTTGTCTCCGAATATTCTAAGCTGTGTTGAGAGCATTATCTTTCCGTCATACGTGCCTTTAGATTGTACAAGCAGTTTAGACCCTGGTTTTACGTAACCCCAGAAGCTTTTCAAATCTAACACACCCTCTTCATCATTTGGCAGAGATATAATTATAGATTTTGACTTTTGATCAGTGTTTTTTATTATTCCGCAATATATTTTTCCAATTTCTTCTCTGTAAAATACACTCGTCTTCAATCTCTTTTTCATTACCTCTATTACCTCTTCAACGTTGTTTCCATAGATATATACTCCTTCTTTTGTTTCTGTATCCTCTATAACTACGTCAGGTTTGCTTTCGTCATCTATTTTTAAGGCTTTTTTGATTGCTTCGGCTGGCTGCGTAACACTTATCTTTTCATCAAGCAATAGCTTACTTATTGCAGTTGAATAAATACCCCTAACTTTTACTTTCATTTGAAAACCTCCTCTTTAGAGCCTCCTTTTCAAGCTCGTAAATCTTCATTGCACCATCCCTGCCAGTTTCGATTATTTTTTTCAAGTCTTCCCTACTTACTCTTCCATCGAGTTGCAAAAGCAGGATTTCATTCTTTGATGGCAAGAATGCTATCGGAACATCAGTTGCACCTTCTCCCTCATGAAAATCCTCTTCTTCCTTGGTTAAATCAAGACATATACTATCTCCTATTTTACCCGCAGCAACAGCCGCAACTAAATCTCTCATAGGCAGTCCTGCATCTGCACATGCCATAGATGCTGCTGTCAAACTAGCACATCTGGTTCCAGCATCTGCTTGTGTTATGTAAATTCTTACATTTATCATAGCTCTTGGCATCTCTTCTAATAATATAGCTCTATTTAATGCATTTGTTATGACTTGGCTTATTTCTATGTCTCTTCTATCCATTCCCGGTTTTGCTCTATCTGGAACTGAAAAAGGAAGCATATCATATTTACATACAATTACTCCTCTGTTAGCCTTTTCTATGTGTCTTGGCTTTACTTCTTCCGGACCGTATACCGCTGCGATAGCTTCAGTATTTCCGATTTTAAATCTTGCACTTCCCTTAGCATTAGGTATTATGCCTGTTTCTGCTTCCATAGGCCTAAGTTCGTTGAATTTTCTCTTATCAAATCTTTCCTCGTACATCTTCAAGTAACCTCCTGACCTTTTCTGTAAGATCTGTATCTACATAGTTTTCATCGATGAATTTTATAGCTGCCAAGGCGGCCGCTTTTCCAGGTTCATCTCCGTCGACCCATACTATACCATTCTGTCCTATTAATATGTCACATTTCGTTTCTTCTTTTATCATATTTATCATTGACCCTTCTTTTCCAATTAATCTAGGAAGTTTAACTGGGTCTATTCTTGTTATCATATTTGATTCTAGTTTTCCGTATCTTGTGCCCCTCATAGATATATCTGCAGCATTATTTGGATATACTCTAAACACTCTCGCATATACCATATCTCCAATATCTATGTACCTGTCCAATTCTCCGCTCTCTACTCTGAAATTTACATCTCTAATGTCTAATCTCGTATAAAAAGGTGCGTTTATGTCGACCACCCAGTATTTTGATGATATCTCAGTTACTTCTCCTATGATATCATCGCCTTCACTAGGGTAGTAATTACCGCTTAGCGGATTAACATTTATTCCCCTATCAGAAATTTGCACCATTCCTAGAAATTTTGAATATACTTTATTGTTCTCTTCATAAGTACCATTTCCACCGTTTCTTTCGTCAGAAAGCAATTCTCCAGGTGTAACTATATCAAAATTTTTCACGTTTATCATAATTTCCTTATATTTATACTGCCGTGAGTTACGCTTTTCAGTTTACTAAGCAGTTCATTTTCGTTTCCAGCCTTTACTGAAAAATTCACAATGAGTGAATTATCATTTCTTTTACTATCTTTTATGTTTGTCAACCTTTTTAAATATAACATTACATCGTTTGCGTACTGTATCGGGATTTCAACACTGTAATTAAACTCCCCTAATTTCATTGGAAGAATTTTTTTCAGCTTTTGGAGTACTTCTTCAAATTGTTCTTTTTCTGGTTTATTTATGTCGAAATTATGGTGGACATTCTTCATTGCTAATTCTATTCTTTGTCTGGGTATAGGTAAATTAGTGTTCATGTCTATCGCCATTCCCGCTATCTTGTCTATTATCCTTTTTTTTAGCATTTCTGCTTGCTTTTGCTTG
This sequence comes from Candidatus Woesearchaeota archaeon, assembly GCA_964641875.1. Taxonomy (GTDB): domain Archaea; phylum Nanobdellota; class Nanobdellia; order Parvarchaeales; family Parvarchaeaceae; genus Parvarchaeum. The sequence continues at coordinate 15,226 of CAZXLU010000014.1, forward strand.
TAGGCTGTACTTATTTGTACAGTTCCTTCTTTTATTATTTTAAGAGCTATTTTGTTTATATCATCAGTTCCAAATTCTCTTTGTAAATTGCCGGCGACTTCACCCTTCTTTATGTCTTTAAAAACCTTATCGACTAGCAATGCAGAACTTATATCGGAGCTTCTACCATCTTTTATATCCATCGCTTTTTCACAATCTACTTCTATTTCGTATCTTTTACCATTCTTTTCCAGTTTGGCTATTACTCTATCTACCATGAATTCATTTTATGTATTTTATTATCTCTTCCTTGCTTAATTTATTGAATCCGCTTTCATCTATTACTGCAATTTCAAATCTCTCAGGAGAATTTTTGCTTTCATCAGATTTTATCGCTTTCATTCCAAGATTTATAAGCTCTTCAGCTGTCATATCTTGTTTGTATTCTTTTTCAAGGATTCTGTTTATTGATTCTGAATTTCCACCAATTGCTATTGCTTTGTATTGGAAGAAAGTTCCACTTGGATCAAGCATGTAGAGATACGTTTTATCCCCCTTTATACCGCCAAAGAGTATGCTAACACCATAAGGCCTTGCTCCCCCATATTGAGTTAAAGCCTGCATTTCTGCGCTTATACCTTTTACTATTAGCAGTATATCTGCAGGTTGGTTATAAGTCATCCTATATTCTTGGGCACTATTTTGAGCTTTGTCAATAAGCATTCTGCCGTCGGCTATCATTCCTGAAATAGCAGCTGCCATGTGCAAATCAATTTGGAATATCTTTTCTATGCTTTCAGGTACAACCAGTTTTTCCAGTTCGTGTGCTTTTCTATCTGCTACAAAAACTATGCAGTTTTTCCCGGTTAATCCTATAGCAGCAAATCCCTGTGAAACAGTTCTTTTTGCGTATTCTACTTGTAATATTCTTCCATCGGGATTGAAAAGTGTTATAGCCCTGTCATATCCCATTAAATCCCCTGGTGGTTCCATTTTTACCTCCTAAAATTTAAAAGATTTTATCTTTTTTATATTTCCACTATTCTTTATTGTAAGCAAGTTTGCTTTATAAAACTTACTGATTAAAGATAGTGCAAATATTACTCTATATTTGAAATCATTGTTAACAGCTATGATAAAATAGGTTTTGTTTTTATATTTTTTAATGCCGTCATTTATTACCCTAAGGTTTGACCTTATTGCTAGGAAGGGCTCTATTTTATTTACTGTATTAAATATTATTTTATCTACAGAATCATCGAATTCACCATTCAATTCTATTAAAAAATACCTTTTTTTATATCGCATGTATTTATCCCTTGTCGAATACTTTTATTGCATACACAACTAAAAAAGAAGCTAGTATACCTAGAAAGGTTAATATCGGTATGCCAACAATTACTCCAAAAACGCTATCAATCCAACTGTAAAGCAGAGAAACTAAGCCTATAAATAGCACCGCTCCAATTATAACTTCTTCTATAATCTTTTCCCAGCCGGCCTTTTTTATTTCCTTATAATCCATAGTTTAATCATCAAATTAAAATATATAAACTTAATCTATTTTAAACTTCTTATATATTTATTTACTTTAATAGGTTTTTAATCGCTATCTACAAGAAATTGTTTCAATTACTTTACTTTCAATAATATTTGTATTTTAAAAATCAGTATAGGATTTTTTGGTCTCTTTCTCCATCTGTTTATATACTTTTTTTAAGGTCATATGAATTTTCTCTTAAATTCTTTTCAATCATCAATAAATTTTTGTAAATTAAGCGCTGCATGCCATTTTCATACATCATAGCATTGATTAAATCAGATGATGAAAATAAACTAAGGTATTTATTAAATATCTTTTTTATCTCATCTTCGTTTGATTTATAGAAGTAAGTGAATTTTTCCGCTGCGTCCTCTCCCAATTCTTTATAGAATTTTTCAGCCATGCCAATGGTGGCCGGCTTACTTAGAAATAACTTGTCTTCTGGGCTAATATTAAGTCGGCTAGGCTCTTAATACTCTTATTTTCCATATTTTATAATTGTTAAATTACCATATAAAGCTTTTAAAATAAGTTATCTAATCCTTAAACTCTCCGCTATACGGTTTTCCAAGGTCCTTTGCTCCAAGGTTAAAGATTATTGTCTTTATGTTTGTCATTTCTTCTATGCTATATCCAACTCCTTCTTTTCCAGCGCCAGAATCCTTTACTCCACCAAATGGGAAATAAGCCGTTCCATGAGAAGGTGCGCCATTTAATGTTACATTGCCTACTTGTAATGCTTTCATTATTCTCCAGCTTTTGTAGAAATCATTTGTGAAAACAGCTGAATCCAGGCCATATTGCGATTCGTTAGCAACTTTTATTGCTTCTTCTTCGTCCTTTACCCTTATAGCGGTTATTACCGGTCCAAATGTTTCCTCATTTGCTATTTCTGCCGTTAAAGGAACATCCTCTAGTAATGTCGGTTCATAATAAGAATCCTTAAATTTTCCACCTGTGATTAATTTAGCTCCTTTTTTGACAGCATCTTTTACCATTGCATCAATTCTTTCAGCTGCTTTTTTGTTTATGACCGGACCCATATTTATGTCTTTTCCATCAAGCGGATTTCCGAATTTGTAATCCTTTAAATGTTCTTTGAGTTTTTCATAGAATTTATCAGCTATTGAATCAAGTACTAATATACGGCTTACTGCATCGCATCTTTGTCCTGCAAGTTCAAGAGAGCCTTTCACACATTCCTTTGCTGCCAAATCAAGGTCCGCATCTTCCAATATTATAGCCGTCCCTTTTCCACCCAATTCAAGGTGAATCTTCTTTAGTCCTGCAACATTTGTTATATGTTTTCCGATATTAGTGCTTCCTGTAAAACTTATCATGTTTATTTTATCGCTTTCTGTCAAACTATCTCCTGTAATTTCTCCACTTCCAGTTATAACTTGTAATGTTCCAGAAGGAACGCCACATTTTCTAAATATCTCTGCACACATAAGCAGTGCTATTGGGTCAGAGCTCGGTGGCTTTAATATAGCGGCATTTCCAGAAAGTAAAGCTGGAAGTATTTTTGCTATAGAGGTATAAACTGGATAATTAAATGGAGATATACCGAGAACAACTCCCAAGGGTTCACGTATTACCAATGCCATCTTCCTTGTAGTGTCGCTCGACCAGTCTCCGGGGATGTACTCTCCCATTATCTTTCTAGAATCTTCCATACTTAATCTTAGCCTTTCTATTGTAGCATTTATTTCACCATTAGCAGAATTGTATGCTTTTCCAGATTCCTTCATTAAAACGTTTACTATTTCTTCTCTATGTACTTCTATTTCCTTTCTCACTTTGTTTATCAATTCTAAACGGTCTATGGCTGCCAAATCTCTTATTTTGTGTTTGTTTTCCTGTGCAGAGTTTAAAGCCAAATCTAAATCTTCTTTGCTTACTAAACCAACTTCAGCTATCTTGCTTTCATCAATGCTGCTTATTAAATCAAATTTATCCTTCGTTTTAACCCATTTACCGTCTATAAAAACCTTGAATCTTGGGTATTCTCCTTCTTCATAAATTTCAGAAAAATATTCGCTTAATTTTAATTTTTCCATTTTTATCACCTTCCTATTAGAAATAGTAATCAATAGTATAAACGCTTTTTGTTTGATTATTAAATTTAATAAAAACCACTATTTAATTATTCATATGAAAATAGTTATAGTAGGCGGTACCGGTTTTGTAGGCAAGCAACTCGTCAGCGATTTATCCAATGAAAATGAAGTTCTAATACTTACAAGAGGCGAAACAAAAGAAGATAAAAAAGTAAAGTACTTAAAATGGAATCCATATGAGCAGGATATAAACTTCTTAGCAGGAGTAATATCTGGTTACGATGCAGTAATAAATTTAGCCGGAGAATCAATTGCAAATAAACGATGGTCAAGGAAAGAAAAAGATCTTATACTTAAGAGTAGGATAATTTCTACTAGATATATAATTGATGCAATAGAAAAAGCAGAGGAGAGGCCAAAAATCCTTGTGAATAGCTCAGCGATAGGATATTACAAGAAAAACACTAATGAAGAGCTAAATGAAAACTCTGGAGTAGGTACTGATTTTTTGAGTAAGACCTGTATAATGTGGGAAAATGAAGCAATGAAAGCAGCAAAATTTAGAGTAAATGTTTCTATAATAAGAACAGGTATAGTTATTGGTAAAGGAGGGATACTTGAAAGATTAGATAAGTTGGTAAAATATGGTTTTTCTGCTTATGAAAAAGATCAGTGGCTTTCATGGATTGATTTGCAAGACCTTTCGGACATGATTCGCTTTATAATTTATAAAAATCTAAAAGGGCCTTTTAATGCTGTTTCTCCAAATCCTATACAAATGAGTGAATTTTTCTCTATTCTTGCAGAAATAGAGCGTAAGAAAAGGCTTATTAATATACCAAGTTCTTTTATTAATCTGCTTTTAGGTGATATGGCCAGGCTTTTGGTTTTCTCCAGTCAAAGAGTAGTACCTAAAAATGCAATTGATTATGGTTTTTCTTTTAAGAATACAGACATTAGGAAAGTTCTGTTGAAATACCTTAAAGCATAAATAAATCCGCTCTTAATATTACTTTTTCACTATTAGCTCTTATATTTAGTAGTTAGTGCCGTTAAAATAACCTGCAAAGAGCTTTGATACCTTACTAGTATCACTCACCGGCGGATACTGCTAGGATAATTGGTGGAGGAGTCTAATTAAGAATAAGATATACTATACCCCATCTTAGAAGTGGGGCAGCTGGGATTTGAACCCAGGGCCACCAGCGCCCTAGGCTGGTGTCATAACCAAGCTAGACCACTGCCCCTTGGAAAATGATTGTTGTTTTTATTATTTATTTGCCCCTGCTGGAATTTGAATCCAGATATCAGGCTCCGCAGGCCTGCGTTC
>CAZXLU010000015.1:0-19553 GCA_964641875.1 Candidatus Woesearchaeota archaeon
TTCAATTGATAAGCTGAGTAAAGATTTTCCTGAATTGAAGAGAATTGGTGCATTCGACATTAAAAATTATTATTTTGAAGACATGCCTGCTAACACTTTCGGTTCGTATAACTCTGATATAAATAAAATATGTATAAATTCTTCAATTAAAGGTAGAATAGAAGAATACAGAAAAGAGGTTTTCGATACGATTATACATGAAGAAGCACACCTCGTTGAAAGAAAACTTAAAAAGGAAGATTCCGCAGAGTATGCTCCTTTGCATTCAATTTACTGGTTTGGTATATACAAAAAATTAGGTGGAAATTTGAATGGTTTATACGTTAAAAATGATAATGGAAGAGACATTCTTGTGGACTTTTCTATTTTGAGTTATCACCTAAATATGCTTGACGCATTAGAAAATAATTGTGACAGCAAAATAAAAGCTTTAGCAACAGATTTTAAAAAGCCCCTGCTTGAATTGATTTCAAATGCTACTATAATAGATTTATCAAGTTTTGAAGGCAACAAGGATAAATTTATTGATCAACTTTATTCCCTAAAAAATAAAAGTCCTATATTCATTTTTGAACAGAATAATGGTTTTAATATTGTGGAAAATGGAAGGAAACAAAAAATAAAGATAAACTATGATTTCGATGCATTGAAAAGCTGGGTAGAATATCTATAATTAAATATATAGTTCATTTCTTACGCGGTTTATATTCTCTATTCTTTTTTCCAAAGATGGATGAGTTGAGAACAGGTTTATAAGAGAATTCTTTGAGAAATTATTAACTATAAACAGTGAGGAATAAGCACCAGGCTGCGTGCTTTTTTGATTGTTTTGTAGTATATTCGTCTTTTTTGCTGATGAGAAACCACTTATTTTCTTTAATGAAGATATTAACTCATCAGGTTTTCTTAGTAATCTTACACTTCCTTCATCTGCATACGCTTCTCTGTCTCTGGATATGCCAAGCTGCACAAACATTGCGCCTATCGGGATAAGTATTGCTGCAATGAGAAGTATTATACCACTATTATTATTTCTTTCATCCATCCCTCCAAAAAACTCGGAAAAAAGTATCATGTTTCCAATGTAAGAAATTAAAGTAGCGATTGTGGCTGCTATGCTTGAGATTAAAATGTCTTTATGTGTGATGTGGCTTATCTCATGGCCTATAACTGCTTCTAATTCACTATCATTCAACATTTTTAATATTCCAGATGTTGCTACTACTACAGCATGTTTCTCATCTTTACCTGTGGCAAAAGCATTTGGAGTATCAGTTGGCATTATCCCTACCTTTGGCATTGGAATATTTGCCTGCTGTGAAACCTTCTCAACAATATCATAGAATCGTGGATTATCAGATCTTTCTATTATTTTACTTCTTGTTATCCTTATAGCTATAGAATCGCTTTTGAAGTACGAAAAAATGTTCATTGCAAGTGCTATGAAAAAGAATATGGACATCCAAAGTAGTATGCCTCCAAGGAAGTATCCTACTAAGGCTCCGAATCCTATGAGTATAAATGATAATACTGAAAATAAAATTGATATCTTTGCGATTCCCATACTAATTTCAACAGATTCACTATTTAATATTTTTTATCCTATGTATTGTTCCCTATTGCCCTGATTTTCTTTCTTTTTAAAGTATTCAAATGCGCCGCTTACTATCTTGTTGAGCATATCCTTAAGTTTGTCCATTTTATCTAACGTCTCTTCGTGTATTTTTATTAAGTCATATGTGCTGTAAGCTTTTAAATCCGTTAGTATTTTTAACAGATAAAGAACGTTTTCCGTGCATTCGTCAGAAAGCTTTGATATCTCCTGCTGCTTGTTTTCCTCTTTTATATACTTGTTTATTATTATGTTTTCTTCTGAGGAAGGGTTTGAATAGACTGAAAATATTATGTTATTTATAGTTTTTAAATCCACAAAGTCTCCTTCTATCAGCCAGTTCATGAATACTTTCTCATTTGGAAATATATCATATTTATGTGTCGGGCTTAAAGCTTGTGAATAATATTTGTCCTTGTTTAGTCCTTTCTCTTTCAGTTTTTCAAAGTAATAATCCGCGTCTTTTTCTTCATTCATTCTTCTTTATAGCGTCTTTTGTGAATATATAGTTTTTTACGTATTTGTGCAAACTTTTAAATACTAATACTCTTATAGAATCCTATGATCATAAATTATTTAATAACAAAGGTTGACGCAAAAAGAGAGGATAACATACCTCCGGAAACGCAGATGGGGATATCTAATAATATAACAGTGTTGGATGTAGAAAAAGATGAGAAGTTTAAAGTATTAAAGTTTCAATTTAGATTTGATGCAAAATTTAATGCCAATTCCTCCGATGAACTAGGACACATAGTCATAGAGGGTTTTATAGTACATACATCTGAAAACATAGATAAGATATATGAAAAATGGCAGGATGAAAAAGTACTCGATGATTCGATTACAGAGGAAGTTTTGCAAACTAGCTTAAACATAAGTATAATTGAAGCGATGTCACTAGCAAAGATGCTGCAGTTGCCTTCGATTTTGCCTTTACCCAAGGTTTCAACTGAAAAGAAGGAAGAAAAGAAGGAAAAAAATTGATTTGGATTCACTGCTTGAATTTTCAATTGATAAGCTGAGTAAAGATTTTCCTGAATTGAAGAGAATTGGTGCATTCGACATTAAAAATTATTATTTTGAAGACATGCCTGCTAACACTTTCGGTTCGTATAACTCTGATATAAATAAAATATGTATAAATTCTTCAATTAAAGGTAGAATAGAAGAATACAGAAAAGAGGTTTTCGATACGATTATACATGAAGAAGCACACCTCGTTGAAAGAAAACTTAAAAAGGAAGATTCCGCAGAGTATGCTCCTTTGCATTCAATTTACTGGTTTGGTATATACAAAAAATTAGGTGGAAATTTGAATGGTTTATACGTTAAAAATGATAATGGAAGAGACATTCTTGTGGACTTTTCTATTTTGAGTTATCACCTAAATATGCTTGACGCATTAGAAAATAATTGTGACAGCAAAATAAAAGCTTTAGCAACAGATTTTAAAAAGCCCCTGCTTGAATTGATTTCAAATGCTACTATAATAGATTTATCAAGTTTTGAAGGCAACAAGGATAAATTTATTGATCAACTTTATTCCCTAAAAAATAAAAGTCCTATATTCATTTTTGAACAGAATAATGGTTTTAATATTGTGGAAAATGGAAGGAAACAAAAAATAAAGATAAACTATGATTTCGATGCATTGAAAAGCTGGGTAGAATATCTATAATTAAATATATAGTTCATTTCTTACGCGGTTTATATTCTCTATTCTTTTTTCCAAAGATGGATGAGTTGAGAACAGGTTTATAAGAGAATTCTTTGAGAAATTATTAACTATAAACAGTGAGGAATAAGCACCAGGCTGCGTGCTTTTTTGATTGTTTTGTAGTATATTCGTCTTTTTTGCTGATGAGAAACCACTTATTTTCTTTAATGAAGATATTAACTCATCAGGTTTTCTTAGTAATCTTACACTTCCTTCATCTGCATACGCTTCTCTGTCTCTGGATATGCCAAGCTGCACAAACATTGCGCCTATCGGGATAAGTATTGCTGCAATGAGAAGTATTATACCACTATTATTATTTCTTTCATCCATCCCTCCAAAAAACTCGGAAAAAAGTATCATGTTTCCAATGTAAGAAATTAAAGTAGCGATTGTGGCTGCTATGCTTGAGATTAAAATGTCTTTATGTGTGATGTGGCTTATCTCATGGCCTATAACTGCTTCTAATTCACTATCATTCAACATTTTTAATATTCCAGATGTTGCTACTACTACAGCATGTTTCTCATCTTTACCTGTGGCAAAAGCATTTGGAGTATCAGTTGGCATTATCCCTACCTTTGGCATTGGAATATTTGCCTGCTGTGAAACCTTCTCAACAATATCATAGAATCGTGGATTATCAGATCTTTCTATTATTTTACTTCTTGTTATCCTTATAGCTATAGAATCGCTTTTGAAGTACGAAAAAATGTTCATTGCAAGTGCTATGAAAAAGAATATGGACATCCAAAGTAGTATGCCTCCAAGGAAGTATCCTACTAAGGCTCCGAATCCTATGAGTATAAATGATAATACTGAAAATAAAATTGATATCTTTGCGATTCCCATACTAATTTCAACAGATTCACTATTTAATATTTTTTATCCTATGTATTGTTCCCTATTGCCCTGATTTTCTTTCTTTTTAAAGTATTCAAATGCGCCGCTTACTATCTTGTTGAGCATATCCTTAAGTTTGTCCATTTTATCTAACGTCTCTTCGTGTATTTTTATTAAGTCATATGTGCTGTAAGCTTTTAAATCCGTTAGTATTTTTAACAGATAAAGAACGTTTTCCGTGCATTCGTCAGAAAGCTTTGATATCTCCTGCTGCTTGTTTTCCTCTTTTATATACTTGTTTATTATTATGTTTTCTTCTGAGGAAGGGTTTGAATAGACTGAAAATATTATGTTATTTATAGTTTTTAAATCCACAAAGTCTCCTTCTATCAGCCAGTTCATGAATACTTTCTCATTTGGAAATATATCATATTTATGTGTCGGGCTTAAAGCTTGTGAATAATATTTGTCCTTGTTTAGTCCTTTCTCTTTCAGTTTTTCAAAGTAATAATCCGCGTCTTTTTCTTCATTCATTCTTCTTTATAGCGTCTTTTGTGAATATATAGTTTTTTACGTATTTGTGCAAACTTTTAAATACTAATACTCTTATAGAATCCTATGATCATAAATTATTTAATAACAAAGGTTGACGCAAAAAGAGAGGATAACATACCTCCGGAAACGCAGATGGGGATATCTAATAATATAACAGTGTTGGATGTAGAAAAAGATGAGAAGTTTAAAGTATTAAAGTTTCAATTTAGATTTGATGCAAAATTTAATGCCAATTCCTCCGATGAACTAGGACACATAGTCATAGAGGGTTTTATAGTACATACATCTGAAAACATAGATAAGATATATGAAAAATGGCAGGATGAAAAAGTACTCGATGATTCGATTACAGAGGAAGTTTTGCAAACTAGCTTAAACATAAGTATAATTGAAGCGATGTCACTAGCAAAGATGCTGCAGTTGCCTTCGATTTTGCCTTTACCCAAGGTTTCAACTGAAAAGAAGGAAGAAAAGAAGGAAAAAGATAAAAAGAGCAAAAATTAAATATTATTAAAAATCTTAAATAAAACTTGTTTTATTTCGTATATTTATGGAAGATAAAGATATTAGCGAAAATGAAGAATTAGATAAAAATGAACTTAAAGAAGACAATAAAGAGGATTATAAATCGAGATATTTATACCTACTCGCAGATGTAGATAATTATAAAAAAAATAAGGAGAAGGAAATAATAGAATTTGTAAAATATTCAAATGAAAGGCTTATAACGGACCTGTTAAAAGTACTTGATGATTTCGACAGCGTAATGGATAAAGAAAATGACGAAAAGGTAAATTCTCTTTATAAGTCTTTGCTATCAATTCTTTCCAAATATGGACTTGAAGAGATGGATGTTGTTGGCAAGGATTTTTCATCGGATATAGCTGAAGCAGTAGCTACAGAAGAAAGTAGCGAAAATAAAGGCAAAATAATACAGGAGGTGCAAAAAGGTTATAAACTTAATGGGAAAATAATAAGATATCCCAAAGTTAAAATAGGTATATGACAGAAAAAGAAAAGATAATAGGAATAGATTTAGGGACTTCAAACTCACAGGCTGCAGTTGTAATGGCTGGAAAACCTACAATAATACCAAGTGCGGAGGGGGCTACAGTGGCCGGAAAAATGTTTCCATCAGTAGTAGCATTTACAAAAGACAATCAAATACTTGTTGGAGAACCAGCTAGAAGGCAGGCTATATCAAATCCTCAAAACACAATATTCGCTGCAAAGAGAAAGATGGGTACTGATTTTAAGTACAAGGTAAATGGTAAGGAATATACTCCCCAACAGATCTCTGCATTCATACTTCAGAAGATAAAGAGGGATGCCGAGGCCTTTTTAGGAGGAGAAGTAAAAAAAGCAGTCATAACAGTACCAGCATACTTTGATGATAATCAAAGACAGGCGACTAAAGACGCAGGTAGCATAGCCGGTTTAGATGTCGTTAGAATCATAAACGAGCCTACGGCGGCTGCTATGGCTTATGGTTTAGACAAGTCTAATGATTTAAAAGTATTGGTATATGATCTTGGTGGCGGCACTTTAGATGTAACATTAATGGAAATATCCAACGGAACTTTTGAAGTTCTAGCAACATCTGGTGATGTTGAATTAGGCGGGGTAGACATGGATAATGCCATAATAGATTATATATTAAATGAATTTAAGTCAAAAGAGAACTTTGACTTAAAGAATGACAAAGTTGCAATGCAAAGAATAAGAGATGCTGCTGAAAAAGCTAAGATAGAACTTTCTACAGTCCTGGAAACTGAAATAAACCTGCCTTACATAACTGTAGTGAATAATTCTCCAAAGAACCTTGATATTAAAATATCTAGGGCTACCTTAGAAAATCTGGTTAAACCAATAATAGAAAAATCCAGGCAACCAATAGAAAATGTTCTTAAGGACTCAAACACAGAAAAAGAAAAAGTTTCAAAAATACTTTTAGTTGGAGGCCCTACTAGAATGCCGATAGTACAGAAATTCCTTACAGATATATTCGGAGATAAAATAGAAAGAGGGATAGATCCAATGGAAGCTGTTGCGATGGGGGCAGCCATACAAGGAGCAGTTTTAGCCGGAGATATCAAAGATATAGTTTTGTTAGATGTTACTCCTTTGACATTAAGCATAGAAACATTGGGTGGTGTTTCAACTCCAATAATAGAAAGAAATAGTACTATACCAATAAAGGCAAGCAAGGTATTTTCAACTGCAGATGATTATCAAACAAGCGTAACCATAAATGTATTACAGGGAGAAAGGCCTCTTGCAAAGGATAACATAAGCTTAGGAAGTTTTAATCTTGAAGGGATACCTCCGGCCCCAAGAGGAGTACCGCAAATAGAGGTTACTTTTGATATAGACGCAAATGGGATACTAAGCGTTTCAGCAAAGGATAAAGCAACTGGCAAATCTCAAAAAATAACTATAACTGCACCTCATAAGCTTTCTAAAGAAGAAATAGAAAAGATGATGGAAGCTGCAAAGGAAAATGAAGAGACGGATAAAAAAATAAAGGAATTGATAGAAGCTAAAAATAACTTGTCTGCTCTTTCTTATTCGCTTGAAAAGACCTTAAATGATTTTAAGGATAAAATAACGGAAGATGAAAAGAATGAAGCCGAAGAAGTAATCAAAAAGATAAAGGAAGATACAGCAAAAGATGACGTAACCATAGATATAATAAATGAAGACAAAGAAAAACTTACTACTATAATAAATAAATTAAGCTCAAAGATATATAATCAGCAAGCGCAGCAAAACAGCGAAACACAACAACAAAGTGATGAGAATCAACAAAATAACGAAGGGAACGAACAGAGTTAACTTTATTATCCTTAGTTTCTAATATTCTTAGTTATGGATGACCCTTATAAAGTTCTAGGTATAAATCCCGGGGCTTCAGAGGAAGAGATTAAAAAGGCTTTCAAGACAATGGCTAAAAAATATCATCCAGACTTAAATCCTGGTGATAAAAAAGCAGAGGAGAAGTTTAAAGAGGTAAATGAAGCTTACAGGATACTAATGAATAAAGGCAGTAGTTCACAGCAGCAATACAGTGAACAAGGCGGATTTAATTTTAATGATTTCAGCGATATATTCAATTTTGGAGGATTTGAAGATATTTTTAGAAATTTTGGATTTTCATCGAAAGGAGAGGACTTAAGGTATGATTTAGATATAACTATTGAAGATGTATTTAAGCCAACTACTAAGAAAATAAGCATAAGACATAGAGTTGTATGTCCAACATGTTCAGGCACAGGCGCAAAGGAGAAGGAAACCTGTTCAAAATGTCATGGTAGCGGAAAAATAAGAAGAAATATACGCCAATTTGGTTCTAATGTTATATTTACAACTACATGTGACAGATGCGGTGGCAGTGGTTTTACAATAAAAAAGAAATGTGACATGTGCAATGGAAGCGGTTATATAATTCAAAATGAAGATATCTCCGTTCCAATAAGAAAAGGCGTGAAGGAGGGAGATTACACCATAATAAGTGGAAAAGGAGAACCTTCTCCAAATGGAGAAAATGGGGATTTGTATGTAGTTTTTCACATCAAAAAAGATGATTTATACAATATCTCCGGTGTAAATTTAAAAACTAACCTATATCTGGATTTAAGAGATATTTTAAATGGCATAGAAATGGATTTGCCAGTCCCTTGGGGTACAGAAAGGATAGTTGTTAACGCTGGTGAGTCCGCCCCGATAATCCTGAGAGGCAAAGGATTATACGGGAAAAATGGACAAAGAGGTGATTTAATAATAAATATAATACCGGATCTTCCTAAAAATTTATCAACAAAAGAATTGAATGAACTTGAAAAAATATTTGGAAATAGAAAAGAACCGAGGATATCATCTAAATGAATGGAAACTCTGAAAATTGCATTTTATACTGATAGTTACCTGCCTTTGAGAGATGGAGTAGTTACATCTATAATAAACACAAGAGAAGAACTTGAAAGGAGAGGGCATGAAGTTTATGTCTTCGCATCTGGCAACAGAGAAACTGCTAAGATAGCTAAGAAAGATAATAGGTTATTTGTGATAAAAGGAATAAAATTTAACAAGTATCCACAATATACAATGGGGTTGAGAAGCAGCGAAAGCAAAGAAATAAGGTCTATCTCCCCAGATATAATACACGTGCATACTCCATTCAGTGCTGGTTTATTTGGTTATAGAGCAAGTTCGATTGTGGATACAAAACTGATAGGAACTTTTCATACTATGGTTTTTTCTGATGAAGTTATATCCTCATATCTTACTAACAATCCAACAGTTGTAAAAATAAGTAAATACCTTATGCTTAGGTATTTAAAATGGTTCTATTCTAAAATGGATTATATAATCTCGCCAACAAATTATATTAAAAATATACTAATTAAAAATGGTCTGAGAGAAGTAAATGTAATCCCCACAGGAATGAGGTTTTCATCTCTTAAAGTGATTAAAAGAGATTATGCCAGAAAATCGCTTAAATTAAAAAAAGAAGATAAACTAATACTCTATTTTGGAAGGGTAAGCAGGGAGAAAAACGTTGAAATGCTTGTGAAAGCAGCCAGAATACTAGATAGTTATGGTTTTAATATTATAATAGCAGGCTCTGGACCTTATCTAGAAGAACTTAGTTTACTAAATAAAAAACTAAGAAATAAGAATGTTAGATTTACAGGGTTTGTAAAAGAAGAGGATATACCTCTTTATTACTGCGCCGCAGATATGTTGTGTAACCCATCAAGATTTGAAACGCAGGGGCTTGTGGACCTCTATGCAAGTTACTACTCTTTGCCAATACTTATACCGGAGAAGACCGCACAAGCAGAATTATTGAAAATATCAAAATGCGGTGAAACATTTAATGCGAACAGTATAAAGTCTCTGGCAGAGAATGCAGTTAAAATCTGGAAAAATAGAGAAACTTACAAATTTAATAAAATAATAAAGAATTTTGACATTAAAAACACAGTCGATAAGCTTATAACACTGTATAATCAGTAATTTAAATACCTAAATACATTTATTGTAGTAATTTGAATAATCACTATGGTAAAATTAAACTTTAAATCTGTAATGCTTTTGCTTTTATTTTTTTCATTGTTTTTATTTATTGGAAATTCCCATGCATTAAAAGTTTTGCCAAATTCAATAAATGTGCAAAGTAATGCTGTTTCATATGTGAATTTCACATTTTACAATAATCAAAACACAACGCAAAATATCTCGTTAAACGTAGGCAGGGCATCAATAATATATTATGGTTACTTTGATAACATAGGTGCTTCACCAAACAGCTTTACTTTACTTCCAAACCAAAGCAAAATTGTGAAGTTTTCATTTGAATCAAAAGACGTTTTCTTTTCTTCCCCTATAGATGTACAGATACCATATACTTCGAATGGAGTTTCTTCATATTTCAATGTTTACATTTCCATACTTCCGCCATTGGCAAAAACATATATTTATCTATATTCAGTAAATTCTTCTAAGTCATTTTATCCTTTCAATAATATAAATTTTAATGTTAATGTAATGAATTCTTTAGGTCAAACAGGCATTATCCTCCCTTTTGTATATAACTTAACTTTTAAAAATACTTTAATTTATTCTGGTTCTAAAAACCAAGTAATAAACAATTTGGGTTTAAATTCAATCAACTTTACTATACCACTTAAAAATTTGAATTACTCTGCATTACCTGGTAAATATAATATTTCTATTTATACAGATTATAATCATAATATTTCTTCACTCTCTTTTCCCATTACTATATTGCCTTATTATAATCCAATAATAACTAAAACATCAAGTTTTAATATTTTTGGTGGAAGTTCACAGATAACCATAAAGAATGAAGGCAATATCCCCATAAACAAAACAAATATGTCCTTACAAATAAGTTCATTTAATTCTTTATTTTTAATCTCTAAAAGTTCTTCTGTTGGATCTGCGGAATTTGTTAACGGATCTATTTATCCATCCATTAATCAGCTTCTTCCTGGTCAAAGTATAACAATAAAGTATACAGTTTCGTATTACTCAATTTATTTAATTATACTTATAATTGTACTTGCAATAATAATATTTCTTTACTTCAATAGAAAAGTAAGCTTTAGAAAAGAAGTTATAGAACACAAGGCAGTAGAAGGGTTTATAGATATAAAGATAGCTCTTAGGCTCAAAAATATTTCAAGGAAGAAAATATATGGTATAGAGATTGAAGATATTATACCTCCAAATTCCCTTAAGATATCAAAAGCGGGTCAGAAAGAAGGAAAAGTCACAAAGCATGGTAATTCGATGAAAATCTCGTGGAAAGAGGATGAATTAAATCCTGGAGACGAAATAATAGTAATGTACGAAGTTAAGAGCAAGATAGGTATAGTTGGGAATTTTGAACTCGATAATGCATTAGCTAAATTTGATTTAAATGGTAAACAATACGAAAAGAAATCAAATTCTCTGGTATTGCATATAAAAGTCTAGTATTATAATGTAACTAATTAAAAAGCTTTAAATATTTGCAATAAATTTTTAAAATGTAAGCCCCGATAGTCTAGAGGTCTAGGATAGTGCCCTGTCACGGCATTGACGCGGGTCCGAATCCCGCTCGGGGCGCTCTTATCTAATTCGTGTTTCTTATCGTTTTTTAAATAAAGCCAAATTTGGTGGAAACACATTCTTAAATTGTTTATTCAAAGTTAAGATACTGCTGCAAATCAAACTATTGTAAATATTATTTAACCATAAATCATTAAATACTTCAAACATGGATGGCCACTTTATATGCGGTAACTAAATTATAGTTATTAAAAGTTGTTGGTATAACACTCTAAATCCTAACAAAAACTACAAGATACATAAGAAGTAGGAGAATCCCTATGAATAATATCAGTGCACGGGCTCCATATCTTTTTGCAGTCTCCTTTTGATAGTATTTTCTGATAGAAAAAATAACGAAATTGATTTTCTAATCAAAAATAAGGGTAAGATAGCAGAATTAATACAAGTTACATACATATCAAGCAAAACCGAATTAAAAGAACAGGAATATCGCTCATTAATAACTGCTTCTAAAGATCTTCATTGTGATAATCTTTTAATTATCACCTGGGATTATGGATCAAAGGAAAAAATAGAAGGCAAAACAATAAATTTCATTCTCTTGTGGAAATGGCTTTTAAATTTAAATTAATTTTTTACTAAATTTAGTAAATATTAAAGTATTTAACACTTGCTCAAAAACAAAAAATTAGGATCTGTTGTATAAATACTAATTTACAGATAATCTCTTCTATAATTTGACTGGTTTTCCTAAAATTCAGTTCATCTCGCAAATTTACTTAAAACAAAATAAAAATCCGTAATACTAAAATTATCCTATATTTTATACTTTGTTTATTCAACTAATCTTTCGAAGCCTTCTTTGTTATATGTAAAGCTTTTTAGAGCATCTATTGTAGCCTTCACATTTTTAGTGTATTTAGTTTCAATAATCGTTGAATTGTTCTTAGTATAATATTTGTTTTCTTTGTATTTCTTTCCAGCCAACAATATAAGGTTCTTATCATCATCCTGTGTACGCATGTAACCTACAATTCTCCTGTATTCATTAAATGGACCACTTTTTGAGTAAAGTTCTAAATTTATATTCATTGAGTTTCCAACAGGATATTCAAGCATGTGCACTTCAATTTTTCTTCCTTTGTATTCTATGTTAAGTGAGTATGAATTACGGGTGAAATTTCTTTTGCCTGGAAAATAATCACTTTCAATTTTTCCGTATTTTCTAGTCAGATCCTCTAACAAAATTAAATCCAATTTATTTTCCATATCCCCTCCTTTTTAGTAACTATTATAGAAACTTACTTATATAAATATTTTACTATTATAAAGAAGTCAATAAAATTATACATTCTTTTGGTATTACCCTTAATATTTAGTATTTTATTAAATAGTTGAATCATCTACAAATTAGTTAATTTAAAATGGCTTTCAATATTGGTTCGATATTTTTAATTCTCTGTTTTAAAGTCTTGTATAGAATTTTGTAATCTATATATGATATGTGGTTTTTGCTTATTAACGCTTAATAATTGTCTGAATATAACCTTTAAATTTAGGGTTTATTTAATATATATAAATGAAATAAAAATATGAAAAGCATGAAAAAGAATAATCCTGATTTATTTGATTTCTTTGGATTACCTTTGCGTATCTTTTTTATTTTTCTCGTTTTTATCTTCATAATTGCAGCCATATTTTCAAGTATATTTGCAATAATATCAATACCATTTAACAATTATAACTATTTCATGAATCCTTTTTGGCATGTTATAGGCATAATAATTGCAGTGTTTTTCATAATCTTAATATTCAAATGGCTTTTTAGAATAAGAATTTATACCGGATTTTATAGGTATAATAATGTGAATTCTTGGAGGTCTTACAAAGCAGAGGAGATTCTTAGAAGAAGATATGCAAGGGGAGAGATAACAAAGAAGCAGTTTGAAGAGATGTTAAATGAATTAAGAAAAAATTAAACGTGAGTAAATTCAATGTCTGAAAATATTTAATAAAATTTTTATAATAATTTTTAGTTAAAGTGAGTTTATAACATAGGTATATATACCACTTTAATGATATTATGTAATGAAAAATTCTAAAACAGAAGGTAGAGATATTGGAAGATTGAATGAAATTGCGGTTTCTTTTAAGTACACTTTTAAATCTTATATAAGAACTAAACGTTTTGTTGCATTATTTATTATAGTTGCTTTAATTTCTATACTAATTTTCGCTTTTGAAGCACATGTTGGTAAATCTGCAATAATGGCAGAGTTTTCCAATTCATCTAACTATTTGGATAACTTTATGCAAAACATTATATTTGTAGTTGTAATAGTAGCTGCATTCTTTGGAGGAAATGCAATTTCTACAGATTTTGCATCGAATTATAGTTATTATATATTGGTTCAACCTGTAAGAAGAACTTCTCTTCTTTTTGGTAGATATTTAGCAGCGTTCATAGCTTCATTAATAATAGTTTTAGTATATTATCTATTTGCTGCAATTTCTTCTTTTTATTTCTTCTCTGCGCTTTCATCAGCATTCCTTTCCTCAATAGGCTTGGTAGTATTATTCATACTTTCCGTGCTCTCGTTTGCTTTTTTCCTCAGCTCTCTCTTCAACAATCCTCAGACAAGTACGATAGCAGTAGTTATATTGTTAATAGTGGCTTTACCAATAGCTTCTAGTATTTTACAAAGTTTTGCGGCAGTTGAGCCATGGTTCTTGATAAATTATGGTGGACAAGTTGTATATAATGTTTTTTCTACTCATTTTGTCCATTTTTCACAGATAAAAGTTCCAACAAAAACTGGTAATTTTAATATAACACAGTATCAGCCTTATACTAGTGAAGGCATAGAAATAATGCTGGCTTATATTTTTATATTCTTGATAGTTAGCTTCTTCATTTATAATCGAAAGGAGGTAAAGGGTTAATGGAAATAGAAGTAAAGAACCTAGTAAAAAAATATGGCCAAAATGTTGCTGTAGATAATATCTCTTTTAAACATGTTGGGAAAGGAGTTATAGGTTACCTTGGGCCTAATGGGGCCGGTAAAACAACAACTTTTAAGATAATAGCAGGTTTACTTAGGCCAACTTCTGGTTCTGTTTTTGTGAATGGATTAGACGTTATTAAAAATAGAAAAAAGATCTTGTTGGATATAGGAGCAGTAATAGAATCTCCAGAACCTGATAAAATGCAAACTGTTAAAGAAGCTTTGCAAATGTCCGCAGAGTTTAAGGGCTTAACAAGCGAAGAAAGCAAAAGACAAATTGAAAAATATTATAAATTGTTAGAATTACCGCCTTTAAATGCAAGAACAGGTAAGCTTTCAAAAGGACAAAGGCAGAGGGTTTCACTAGCAGCAGCGTTATTATCAGAACCAGATATATTAATATTAGACGAGCCTACAAGTGGATTAGACCCTGCAGAACGTGCCAAATTTAAAAAGCTTATCTTGTCTTTTAAGAAAAACAGGCTTATACTTATAAGTTCACATGTTATACAGGAAATAAAAGAAGTCTGTGATTATATAATATTCATAAACAATGGTAAACTTCTAAAAGAAGACAGTGTAAAAAACCTGCAAAAGAAATATAAAAATCTGGAGAAAGCTTATCTCAAAGTGGTTGGAGATTAATAGCATTAAAACACATAACTTAAATTTGTTTATATTTTTAAACTTTAGAAGTGTATGTTAAATATGGTAGATAGAGTTAAAGGCGTTAGGGATTTTGTTGGAAGAAAAGCTATCCTAAGACAGCAAACTTTGGAGGCAATAAGGAAGACATATGAATTATTTGGATTTGAGCCAATTGAAACCCCTTCATTTGAATATTTATCTCTATTTGTAGATAAATCTGGTCCGGATATAGAATCTCAACTGTATACATTTGAAGATAAGAAGGGAGAAAAACTTGCTTTGAGGCCTGAACATACTATATCAAAATTAAGAGTTGTTTCATCAGATAAGTCTTTAGTATTTCCTTTGAAAGCGTATAGTATAGGAAATGTATGGAGATACGAAGATATTAGGAAAGGAAGGTGGAGAGAGTTCATACAGGCAGATATAGATGTATTTGGTTCGTCAAGTTTATTTTATGATGCAGAAGTAATTGCATGTATTGATTTTGCATTAAGGAAGCTTGATATAGATAAATACAAAATTAATATAAGCAATAGAAAAGTACTTACCAGTTTATTAGAAAAGTTAGATGTTAAACTAGAAAATACTATACAAGTATTAAGAGAAATAGACAAGCTTAATAAAATTGGAATAAATGAAGTGATAAAGAGAGTAAGCGATATTGTAGGACAAGAAAAGGCAGAAATTGTAAAGAAGTATTTGAATGGTCTAGATACAGAAGGGATTGACGGGATAGACGATGTAGAATCGGTTATAGCCGAATTAAAGAAAAGATACTCTATAAATAATGTTTATTTTGATAGGTCTCTTGTAAGAGGACAAGATTACTATGATGGAACAATATTTGAATTTCAATTTACAGAAGGAGATATGAAAGGAGTTGTGTTAGCAGGTGGGGGAAGATATGATAGAATTAGTGCTAATTTCGGATCAGATTTTCAAATAGTTGGCGGATCAATAGGTTTTGATGTTGTTATGGAAAATGCGTTTTTAAAATATAAAGAAAAATTTCAGAAAAGTTTCTGCGTGATAAATATAGATAATATAGATAAATCTATTGAAATTGCAATGAAGCTCAGGAGCATGAATATACCAACAGACATCCTTTTTGATAAAGTATCACTTTCAAAAGGACTTGATTATTGTAATTCAAAAAAGATAAAATTTGCATTAATAGTTGGAGAAAGAGACTTAAAAGAAGGAAAGATAACAATTAGAGATCTAGGTGCAAAGAATGACATAAAGATAGGATTGGATAATTTAGACAAGGAAATTTTAGATTTGTATACTAAATAAGGGCAATAGTAAGCTTTAAATATACTTACTTTTTAATAAAAATAATGGGATACAGCGCCAAGGTCGACAAATTTTTTGTTTTTAGTGCTTCTTGGCTCTATTATAAGTTTTCTTCATATACAATTAATACAAAGTGATTTGCCCAAACGAATCTTCTAACAATGAAATTTGTTTGGGCCGTCGTTTTAAATTTAATGTTTCTTATTTGGTTTCCATGTGGTTATTAATCTAAAAGGGTGATTATGAGTTATGAAAAAATGTAAAAAGGCGTTGAATAAGGCAAGTTTTAGTAATAAAGTTATAAATTTTATTAAAATTTCGAGTGAAAATTTGGAATTTTTCGAAGAAAAAGTATATAAGGAAGTTGATTCCTTATACTTATTGGGGGTTTAATTATATGGTAGAAAAAACGGCAGTTAAACAAAAAATGAGTTTGGAGGATTTCCTTGAATATAGCAAGGATAAACCAGAAATATTTTATAATTCGAGTCAAAGAGCACTTTCGGCCATAGAATCTTATGGTAAGAAAGATGGAAAATGGCAATTCTTAGTAAAACAACCTAACGATCCTAGAAATATAAAGACCAGATACGATTCTAGCAATTTTGCAGATGAATTTGTTTCTTTTCTAAAAAGAGCTGCAAGAAATAGTGATATGAGAAACAAACTTACTGTTATTATCTCTCCCCCAGGGGCAGGTAAAAGTGAGTTTCTTAACACTCTTGCAGAAACTCTTAGGGTTTATTCTGAGAGTCCTTCTGGAATACAGTACGTACTTAAATTAGATTTGGATACCCTCGCTGAAAATCCAGCATTAGATGTTTTAGATAAGGAACAAAAAGAAGAATTTCTTAATGATGTGAGATCCCAACTTGGATCTAAAGGTAAAAGAAAATTAACGCTGGGTGAAAATATACAAGATGAGATATACTTGCTTCAGAAAAATGTAGGTCATAACAAAAAAACAAAGATAGAAGAGGTAATAGAGGGCATGTCTAAGAAATTTGATGAACCTGAAAATTACTGGAAGGCTCCAAGCATAAATAAAAGAGGCGCAGTAAGTTCGACTTTAAATAAGATAAAGGGTACTTTGGTAGATTCTCTTGGAAAGTTTTTACAAAAAGAGGGCATGCCAGATTATGAAAGAATACAGGGGATTGTAGAGAAATTAGTCCAAGTAGAACGAGCAAATGATATGGACGTTATAAATATATCTGAACCCGTTGTTGCTGCCGATGACCAGCATTTAGACTATAAAGGTATATTTGGAGGCAGGATGTTCTATAAGGTTTTAAATGAACTTGGAGGTGACAACTCAAATGTCCTTGCATACGATTTCGGGATACTTGGCAGTCAATCTGCTCCGTCTCCAAGAGGGAACATAATATACATAAGTGAAGTCTTAAAAGGATCATCATCATTTGCAAATTCTTTGCTTGATTTTGTGCAGGACACAAGGACTAAAGTATCGCCTTCATTTAAAGAATCTTTCGATGCTATAATGATCGGTACAACTAATATGGACGACTATAAAAAAATAGCAGACAGTATAAAACCATATCTGCTACGTAGATCAAATATAATAGTTTTTAGGTCAATGACAAAACTCTCGGATGCAGAAGCCGCGCTGAAAGACATATATGAACATGCAGCTAAAGAACTGAATGTTCATTATCCTCCACATTTTCTGAGAATGCTTTCAAGGATATGGGTTGAAGCTAGTATTTCACACTATGAAAATATCTCTTTGAAACAAAAAGCAGATATATACAATGGCGTTTTTATACCAGAGGTTAAAGTTTCCCTCGAAGACTTATTGAGAGAAGCAACTCAAAAGCCAATACTAGAATTAGAAGAAGGTGTAAAACTTGGAATACCATATGATGACATGGTCAAATCTCCATCAAAACTTCTTTCTTATGCGAACTTCAGTAGAAAGATGGCAGTTGACGCGGGAGAAATGCCAAACGAAGAATTAAAAAATAAAATATGCTTAGGAACAATACTGGATGAAGTACATGGCACAAGATATATAGAAGATTTCCTTAATACCTTAGAGGACTTATCACCAGAAAGTAAAGCTAGAGTCCAACCACGTGAGAAAGGGGAAGGCAACACAATAGTGCAAGATGCATATGATGAAATAAAAAGGGCTATGAAGAATGATGTATCTATGGTTGAGTACGGTTCTGAAAAGGTTCGCGACCTTGTAAATAAATATGTAATCAATGTTTACTACATAAAGAAAACAGCTGGTGAAAAAGATAAAAAAATAAGAGTTCCAATGTTTGGAACTGTTCAACCAATTGATTACGATTTTGTAGAAGACCTTGAAAAAAGAGCTAACTTAAGAAGTGATGTTATACATGAAAGTATATACAGCATAATAAGCGATAGTTCATTTGCAAACAATAAAAAAGCTCTCGATGATATCGTAAAAACGCTTACTCCTACTATAATAGAAAGATATCCAGAGATAACTAATGCAATTGTTGACAAATTAAGCTCTTCAGTTGCTGGAGTTGCAACTGAATTAGACCAGGAACGAATAGTGAAAAAGCTAATTGATATCGGTTACTGTAATCAATGTGCAAGGGTTGCATATAACTTGTTTGTAAACAAAGAAAGGTTTTAATATGGTTAGGGCAGGCTTGGAAAAACTAATCCAAGCAAATAGTTACAGTAAAAATGAAGAAAGCACCTCCGAAAGAATAAGAAAAGCAGTTACCTCACAAGAAATACCTTTTGAAGGGGTTTATGGGATTAGAGACGTGAAAGAAAATCTCATGAATGCCCTAGAGCAGGCTTCCTTTGTATCTAGACAGGGTTACATACCGATTTTACTGTTAATAGGCCCTAGTGGGAGCGGAAAAACTGAGTTAATAAACAGCATTATACGTTCTTATAAAGCTTACACTAGAGATAATGAGATTTTTACCCTTGAAATAGATGGTAAAGTCTGTCCATACAATGAAAACCCTTACAATATATATAGAACTATTCTTCCAAAAGAAGTAAAACTACCTAATAAAGAAATTGTTGAAAATTTATTGATGCATAAAAAACGGCCAGAATTATGCATGCAATGCGAACATAATTTAGAAGAGTTGCTTAACAAGCAGAAAAATGAACCTAGTGACGAACCAAAAATCTCTTTGCATAGGATATTTCCGCAGTCATCGATAGTTGAATTTGGAGATAGTTTTCTTTTACCAACATTTATAAACATAATAAGAAATTCAAATAGGTCAGTGTTAACAATAAGCGCTGATAAGAACAGGTTAGATCA
>CAZXLU010000016.1:0-19023 GCA_964641875.1 Candidatus Woesearchaeota archaeon
TTTGAGTATCTCCCACAAGCATTTCTCGGAGTTTTTCGGGTGTTATAATGGAAGACGAAATGAAACAATTATATGAAGCATTAATAAAGATGAATGAGAGAGTCTCTCAAATAGGCAATAAAAGCGATCAATTAGAAACATTGATAAATGCCCTATCTCAATACATTATGCAAAATAAAGGTGAAGAAATCACTGAGGAAGAAACCACTGTAATAGATCCTTTTAACTTAGGGGGCTATAAAAATGTTTCATCTCCAAATGGCAGTGTGTTTAAAGTTAAGTCCAAGGCCTTTTGTGTTAATGGCAGACATACACTAGAAGAAGGCAAACCTCTGTTAATATGTTCAAAATGCAATGGCATAATTTGTTATCAACACGATAAGAGAGTATATCCGGTGATGTGTGTAGATTGCATTCAAAAAGAAATACCTGAAATAGGTCTATTGGAAGCCTCCATATTAAATGCTGTGAAATACAAAATAAAAATTAGTGATTTGAAAGTGGCTATAAATATATCTTATAAAGAGATAGTAAAAGCCCAGAGCAAATTGATAAGAGACGGATATATAGACAATGATATGTTCTTTAGAAAGTTTTTAACAGTAAAAGGCCTATCTGCCTTGAACCTTGCTAATAAATTATACGAAATTCTGCCAGAAAATGGAAGTTGATGTAAATGCTTTAGAAAAAATAGCAACAGGCCTAGAAAAATTAAGGGGCATAACAGACACCTCTTTTATTGAGGATTTATTAAATAGGTTTTTAAAGACTAAAGATGAAGAAATTAGTCAGTTTCTATTTTTAAGAATATTAAAAGAATATGAAAAGTTAATTGCAAATTTTCAATTAGATGACACTTTACCTAACATAAGACCGAAAGAAGGATTCGAGATAGGTGAAATAATTTATAAAGGGCGAGCAATATCAAAATTTAATCTTTCAATAGAGGATATAAACAGGAATATTTTGATAGTTGGCTCAACTGGTCATGGTAAGACCTCTCTTATAATGAATATATTAAAGCAGGCAGCCAACTCTGGATTGAATTACTTGGTTTTTGATGTAAAAGGAGATTATAAGGCCTTAGGTATGTTGGATAATTGCGTATACATATCCAGTGAAAAGTTAAAAGTTAACCCTTTAGCTTCCCCTACTGAGGTAAAGGAGGAAGAATGGGCAGTTCATTTTTCAGACATATTTTCGGATAGTTTTTCTCTGCTTATAGGCAGTAGAAACTATCTTATGGAAAATCTGATTAATTTATTTTCGAGTTGGGAAGAAAGTTATCCTCCATCAATGAAAGACTTATTAAATTATATTAACAAGTTTGGGATTAGAAATGAATATTTTAAGGTTGTGTCAAGTAGGATTAAAGCTCTTCTGTCTTCATCAAAAATATTTGAATGCAATTATGGTATAAATTTTGATAAGCTTAACGCTAAAAATGTAGTAATTGGAATAGAAACTTTTGGAGTTGCAGAGGCCCATTTTTTAGTTACATTAATAATGTCTAATTTCTATTATTCCGCATTGTATAATAAATCAAAGAATTTTAAGAGATTTTTTGTAATAGATGACGCTCATTCTATATTAGATATAAATCAGGAGAAAGATTATGCTAAAGGCCTGCCATTACTTCACTTAATTATTTCAAAAATAAGGGAATTTGGATTTGGTTTCATATTTTCAGATCAGCAGATATCTTCAGTTTTATCTTCAGCTATACAAAATACAAACACAAAATTTATAGGCAGAGTAAACTTAATTCAAGATCTATATAAATTATTTCCCAATGAATATAAACTAGAATCTTATTTTGGGAACTTGCAAAAAGGGGAGTTTATACTTTTAAATGAGAATATCTATCCTTTTGCTTTGTTTAGAAACAATGTATACAGTTTTGATAAAGATTTTGACTTGGGGCTATTAAAAATTAGGGAAAAATTTAATGATGAACTTTTAAGTTTCTTTAAAGCAGAAGAAAAAGATGGAAAAGAGATAGCATTTCTAACTGAAATAAGTAAGAATCCCTTTTTAAATTTAACCAAACACTACTCAAATCTATCTGATATGATGAGTAAGGCAGATTTTGATGAGATAAGAAGAAAACTTACGAAAGAGAAAATAATATCTGAGATAAAAATAGCTATAGATGCTGAAGTATCCTATAAATTTCTTTTTATAATTAAAAACTATAAAGATGCTTCAAATAAGCTCATTTCTTATAATGAGAAGGAATTTTTTACAATTTTAATGAAAAAGCTTGTAAGCGCGCATTTGAAATTGAATAATATAAACTATCAAGAAGAGAATAATGGTTTCCTTATAAATGGTTTAATTAAAACCTATATACTAGTAAATCAAAGTATAGAGGACTTATTGCGTATAATGGAGACTAGCTTTGACAATATTTTATTTTTAAGTAATGATAGAATAAAACAAGATGATGTGCTTGCGGAAGTGATTAAAAAGGGCAAGGAAACTACATTAATAAATATAAAGAGCCTAAAGATTTTGCATTTTGCGGACTTAAAAAATACTATAAAATAAGTTTAAAAAGGAAATAAACTTTAATATAAGTACTGATAAATAATATTATGGCAGCCAAAAAAGAATTTCATTCTATATTATATTCTACAGCAGTTAGGCTTTCCGTTTATTCTTCTTTTTTGGATTTCGGATTAACTATTTCAGTTTTTTTCCTTCAAAGGAAAGTTCTACCTATAGCAATATCCTCTTTTCTTCTAAGTTTGTTCGATGACGCTATAGCTTATTTGACTTTTTCTATAATAATCCTGTTCTCGGCGGCAATGATAATACGATTTAAAGACAGGATTGTAAATGTAAAGTCGTCTACCAATGAAAAAAGCACTAAGGTTTATAAAGTCGTAGTATCATTAGCCCGTGAAAATCCTATGGTTAAGACATATAATAAAGGGGTTATAAAGGGAAATAGTGGGATTATGCCTGATAGTGTGCAAAGAGTTGTAAATAAGAATAATCAAAACTTCATAAAGTTTAATGGTATTTGGTATAAAGTGGATAAAGATAAGTTTGACAAGGTTGCCAGGCCAGAATATTGACAAAGCTAATATACTTTAAAACCTTAGAATTTTCATGAAAGGGCAAGGGCTTCCAGTTTCAACATTAATTATAATAATACTCGCGTTGTTAATATTGGTTTTAGCAATTGTCTTTGTTGTTATACCTATATCAAAAACTTCTTCTTCTGTTAAGCCTCCTTCTGCGAATATTAGTGCATTTGAATTTACATGCAGCACTGCTTGTAGCACTGCAACAAGCAGCAATCCTGCAAACACAGCATTTTGTACTGATACTATGCCAGGTTATTCAAATTTACATTGTTATAGTAAAATCCCAGGAACAACAAATAACTATTTTTATGACAATGGGGAGTGTATATACACAGATAGTTTTGGTACTACGATAACAGCAAGTCAAAGTGATTGCTAAATTTATAAGTGAAGCAAGGGTTATTTAATTATGGTTTCAGTAACGTGGTTAGAAGGATTTGATCCAATGTATATATTTAAATCCAAAGCAGAATTTAAGGAGTGGCTACTCGCTCATATAGACTTAACATATCTTACACCCTATTTACCAGAGTCGGAACTCAAAGAATTTTTAAAGAGAGCTTTGGAATATGGTTTTAAAAAAGTATGTATTCCTATTACTTCAGTAAAAAAAGCAAAAGAAATTTTATCCGGGAAAGACCTTGGCATAATAACTTTTTTGTCCTCTTTTCATGGCAATAGAGACACAGTAAATGAAAAGTTATCTGCATGTTCTTCTGCCATATCCTTAGGTGCAGACGAGGTAGAATTTAGCCCAAACCTATCTTTATTACAAAACATTGATGATTTTAAATCAGAGTCTGCCATTATAATAGATAATATAAGGAAAAGTAAAAAAGTCTCTAAATTATATTTAGAAATAGATAAACTTCCGGAAAATTTAATAGAAAACACTATAAGAACAGCTGCACTCTTGAATCCAGATTATCTAAGCATTTATATAAAATTGAGGGAAGAAGAATCTTATGAAGGCGAAAATCTGAATATATCAAAAGAATGGTTTGAAAAGATATACAAAATTATAAAGGACATAACTCAGATAAACCTTAAAATATACGGCCGAATAGATAATTTTAATAATTTATTACCAATTATGTACTTAAGTACAAAATATAACTTTGATATATCTAAATTAAGGATTGGCACTGAATTTGGTTTTGATATAATAGATGGAATAGACATATCTGATTAATTTTATATATATTTTACACAGTCTTAATTATTTATGGGCGAATCTTTAAATAAAATATTACAAAACTACTCTAATGAAAAGCCTAGAAAAATAAATTTTTTTGATATTGTTAAAGAGTATAAACTCATTAGAAATTACGTTGCAATAAAGGAGAGAGACATCATTTTAGATTCTGATTTGGACAATGATGATATAGAAGAGATATTTTATGATGAAGATAGCAATTTAGTACAAGAGGCCAATAGTAATACTTGGGGTTTAGAGATAATGGGCGATTATAAAAAAGATACTCTATTAAATTATCTATTAAAAGAAGGACAAAAAGCATCGAGTTCTCAGGACGGCTTAGAGAGATTAATAAGGATTACTAACAATGTATATGAAAATTTAATAAATAAAGTACTAAAAAGTTATAAGGGATACGAAAAAGATGGGAAAATTTATCCGTTAGGGTATTTATTTTACAAAGGAAATGTTGAATGTCTAAAGATTTCAACTATTTTATGTCTTGTCTTAAACATGGATACTGTCCTTAAAAAAGAAAGAATTAAATTTAAATTAGGGGGCAAATTCATAGATGTATACGGCTCTGATAAGAAAGACATTAACGATAAAGAAGATGAAATAGCACATGCTTGGGTTAATGCCTATTTTCCAAATGGAGAAGTTTATATTATAGACCCAATTAATCAAGTTTTTATAAACAAAGAATATGCAAAAAAAGGAATAAAAGTTGAAAATAAGTTTTTGGTTTATCATTATAATTCAAAAGATATGTTGGTTATAAGGAGAAATAAGTATTTATAACCAAATAATGAATAGAAGGCATGGGAATATTAAAAATATTAGTTTATATAGTAATAGCAGTATTTGTGTTTTCCTTAGTATCAACTTATATAATTAGTATAAACGCTCCAGAAGTAGCAGGTTTAATAGGCCAATCAATAACCTCATTTTTTAAGGGCCCATCCGCGAATAATACTTTTATTTCTAAGAATATTAATTTTTCGTACCCTGGAAATTGGTTAGTATTTTCACCATCTGTTGTAAATGGGATCCCAATCTTGTCTCAAAATATAACAATTTCTAAATCTATTTCAAATAATATAGAAAATTCATCTGTAGCATTAATAATGCCAAATTCATATTTTATTAATATAGTAGAGGACATTCCAAGTGTAATAAGTGGAGCAATCTCAAAAAACCTAAGTTTGGGTAGTATAACATCATTAATAAAGAATGTAAATTTAATCGCAGTTTCTGATTTTCCCTTACCTAAAAACCTTTCAAATACCAGCAATTTAAATCAAATTGGCAGCTATTTGAAAGCATTTAACATAAACAGTTTAAATAATTCGAGAGTAAATATTTCAGGTTATACAGGATTTTTAATAACAGATACCGACATAACTATCCCTCAAATAGGTAATACCTCTTTTGATTACGCTAAAATAGCCATTGCGATAACAGGTAAAACGATTTGTATGGTTTTTGCTCTTTCTTCTCAAAATCATTCCAATAACGTAGTTCAAACTGCTTTTGATAGAGTTATAAAAACTTTGAAATGTAAAAGTAAAGTTTAAAGTTGGAGCTAGAGGGATTTGCACCCTCACCTTCACGAGCTTCAGTCGTGTGCCCTCCTATTGGGCGATAGCTCCAAAATATTGAATAACAATTTAATATTAATATTTTCTATTTTAGTTTATTCTATATTAAATCATTCCTGAAATGAAAATTTACATAAGTTGTTGTTATTTACTGCTGAGCATTCTTTTTCGTTCAGTCTTAGTATGTTTCCTGTAAGCTTGTATGATAATGCAGATATTAAGCTTGCAAGAAGAAAGCATCGTTTTTCTATTGCTTCGTCAATGTGAAGGGCATTGAAAGAGTTATTTACTACTACATCTTTTAAATAACCCAATTCTGTTTTAATTGTTTCTATCTTGCCAATTCCGCTTATAATTGACATAACTTCCAATCCCTTTAAATTATATTTTTCTTGTATTAAGCCTAAGTTATATTGTTGATATAATTTTGCAACTTCTTTACCTGCCTGATTTTCTATTCCATAAACGCCTTGTCCTATTATTTTTCTTAATTTACTAAAAAGATACGGAAAGTAAGTAACAGGTATTATTTCAGAAGGTATTAAATTTATAAATATGTCTTTTTCATCCTTTACAATATCTACTTTTTTATTTTGCTCATTTTTTCCTTCAAAAAATTGCGAAGGTATATAGTTATACTGACTTTTTGTTTCACTTACATTTACATCAAAAAAATCTGCATCAGAATCTCCCGTGCTCCTACATTTCTTTTCTATAACTTCTACATCTCTGTTAGTTATACTTCTATATATTCCATTTAATAATCCAATACTATTGAAGCAAAAGGCAGAATTTGATATTATGTTTAAATAGGAATTATAATTTCCTTCTATACTTATTTTGGAACTATTTAAATCCTGAGTTATCTCAGTTATCCTACCAAAACCCATGTTATTAAAAAGATCAAAAAGCTCGTTTTTAGCGCTAGATCCACGAAATCTTATAGCTTTCGTTTTTATAAGGTCTTGTATAAATGAGTAGAAAACCGTTGATGCAACTTCTTGAAATATCCCTTTAGTTGCTAAACCTAAAATTGAATTTACCGAATTCTGTATAACTTCTATGCTACCTTTTGGTAATACTATAACCCTTATTTTATCTAGGAGGTAAATCCCTTTTGATTCATCGTATTCTAATACTATTGTCATAATCTAATGAAATACACAAAATTTATATGCTTTTATCAACATAAAAAATGATGAATGCTATCAAAATCAAATTAAGAAATATGATACTTATGATAGTCGCGATAATAGTTGTAGTATCCGCAATTTTTGTCTATCTTTTGGTATTTGTTAATGGTTCTGCTACAACAGCCATTGGAAATAATTGGTATAATATAAAAGCAGCATCTCCAATAATAAATAATGGTAAGCTATGGGTAAATTTTGCAGGTATTGAAGGGTGCGAGTACTGTGCTATAGAGAGATATGCTATTTTTGATGCTTTGAGTAATTTTGGAAATTGGACATATTATGGAAAAATAATTAATATCTCAACTTTACCAGTAGATAACTACTCTAATACTCCAGAAGTAAATACTTTATTCTATCACGCATATGAAGGTGACTGGACACTTAATTTTTTGAATCCTCATCTTATATACACATCAAAGTATGTAAACTTTACATCTGAAGAGCTTTTAAATGACCAAAAACCCCCGACACCCTTACAACATCTAACAACTTTAGAAAATTATTATATGTCAAAATATGATCCTAACGGTGCAGTTCCCTTCTCTTTAATAGGTGGAAATTTTTTTGAGGTTGGTGCAGGAAGTAGCTTAGTTTCACATGGTACCCCAATAATATTTGCTTTGAACGGCACAGGATACATGCCAACCTATATAATAAACCAGTTTAATACCTCCGGTTCTATAATAAATAAAGGTATAACAGAAGAAGCTAATTATATAACTGCTATGATATGCAAAGACATAAAAAATTCTGCACCTGTATGTTCTTCTCAGTCTCTTCCAAAAGTTTAAAAATAAACTATTAATAATAGTTTATTTCAGTTAAATTAGTGGAAAAAATATCTAATTACATTTTAGACAATGGCTTAAAGGTTTTCCTAGTTCAAAACAAAGGGTTGCATACTTACGCAATAAACCTGTCTTTGAATTATGGGATATTCAATGAAAAAAAGGGAAGTAGCGGAGTTGCTCACTTTATAGAACATATGGTATTCGAAGGAACGAATAAACAAAATAAACAAAGCTTAAGAGATAATCTTGATAATTACACTATTTATTGGAATGGTGAAACGGATGGAGAATTAACATCTTACCAATTTAAATCAGTAGATTATGAAAATATAGACAAGCTTTTATTAACAATTAAAGATATGGTCTTCAATTCTAATTTCCCAAATGAAAGTATTGTTACAGAGAGAAATGCAATTTTCAATGAGGTGGTCTCAAATTTTGCTTCGGAGTTTGGATTAGAAGGAGCAATAGCACGAGCTTACTTATTTAAAAGAGAGCCAATGGATTTTTTAGGGGGAAATCCTTCTAAAATAGAAAGAATTAAAAAAGATAGCCTTTTTTCCGAGTATATAGCAAATTATCTACCTAATAACTCTATAATATCCGTAGTTGGAAAATTTGATCTCGGAGAAGCCAAAAAATACATAAATAAAAATTTTGGAGGATTAGAAACAAGAGCGCAAAATGTATTATATAGGAATGTTAATGTCAATTCTGTACCGAGTAAAAATGTTTATATTGAAAATTCGCATGATTATGGTAAACAATCTACAATAGTGTTTGGTATAAAATTACCAGGTGCAGAAAAATTATATAAAGATTCGGAAAATTCAAGAGCAAGCCTCGGAGTACTAAGGACCTTTCTTAGCAATAATTTAATGAACATAATGCGAGAGAAGACAGGAGTAGCATATTCTGTTGATGTTGATATTGACATAGGGAGATACACAGGTTATATTGCGATAGGTACAAAAGTGAAGGATACAGATGTAAGCTTAAGTCAGAGACAGATTAAAAACCAATTGGAAAAAATATTAGATGGGGAAATAGATAGTAGTTACGTTAACTCTGCAAAAGAAAATTCAAGAATAGATTTATTAGAATCTAGGGACAGCACCCTAGATTTTGCAAATTCATTTTCATCTTCTGTTCTAAAATACTCAAAGACTCCATTTGAGCTGTACAAAGAAAGTAAAAATATAAACTTAGACGATTTGCGTGCTGCTGGAGAATACTTTAAAAATTATGAAAGGGAGAACTCAATTGTGGTAGTCTCGAATAAAAAACATATTTAAGCAATAAATTTTCTAAAATATGGATGCTAGGAAGAAGAGTTAAAAATATTGAAATCAAAAAGGGGCAGAAGATCCCAGAGCTTATAAATTCTTTTTACGACAGTGGGGGTTTTACGGCTAAAAAATTAGCTATTGCATCTGAAATATTTAGGGATATGCAGAATGATAAAAAATGCGTTAAATTCCTTTCTTTTCCAGCAGATATTATATCAACAGGTTTGAGGGGAGTTATAGTTGATTTAGTTAAAAACAAATTGGTCGATGTTATAATTACCACTTGCGGTACACTAGATCATGACTTAGCCAAGATATGGAGAGATTATTACGCAGGTACAGAGATGTCAGATGATGCAAAATTAAGACAAGAAGGTATAAACAGATTATATAATATATTTATACCAAATGACAGCTATGGTTATATATTAGAAGATAAGTTAATCCCCATACTAAGAGAAGCAGCTAAATTAAAAAAAGAGTATTCAACAAGCGAATTGATAAGTTTTATTGGAGAAAAAGTAAGTAAAGAGAAGAACGCAAAAGAATCGATAGTTTTCTGGGCATGGAAGAACAATATCCCAATAATTATCCCAGGTATAACGGACGGCAGCGTTGGTTCACAAATATGGATGTATTCCCAGAAGGACAAAGACTTTAAAATAGATTTAATAAAAGATGAGGATCTTTTGGCTGGAATAGTTTTCAAGGCAAAAAAGAGTGGTGCTTTAATGCTCGGAGGAGGGATCTCTAAGCACC
The DNA here is from genome assembly GCA_964641875.1 of Candidatus Woesearchaeota archaeon. Taxonomy (GTDB): domain Archaea; phylum Nanobdellota; class Nanobdellia; order Parvarchaeales; family Parvarchaeaceae; genus Parvarchaeum. The sequence goes on from CAZXLU010000016.1 coordinate 9,930, forward strand.
ACACAATCTGGTGGAACCAGTTTAAGAATGGTTTGGATTATGCGATATACATGACTACTGCAGTTGAATGGGACGGCAGTTTGTCAGGCGCAAGGTTAGAAGAAGCAATATCTTGGGGCAAGGTTAAACCTAAAGCAAAGCAGATAACTGTAGAAGGCGATGTTACAATACTGCTTCCATTATTGTATTCTTCTTTTTTGGGGTGAAAATATGAAAATATCGGAATTAAAGGATGGGATGAGCGATGTTGATTTGTCAGCAGAAATAACTGAGATTGGGGAAGCAAGAGAAGTAATGACTAAATTCGGTAGTAATAAAGTTGCTACAGCTAAGATAAAAGATGATAGTGGGGAATGCAAGCTTTCTTTGTGGGGTAAGCAGATTGAGATGTTCTCGGCGGGAGACACAGTTGAAATAAATAAAGGCTACGTTAAATCCTTTAGAGATGAGTTGCAAGTTAATGTTGGGAAGTCAGGGTCAATAAGAAAACTGTGATATGTTTTATACTTATTTAGCATCTCTTTTTATAATCCTTATCGGTTTCTCAGTATACCCCTTAATATCAAAAAAGTATATAGGAGAAGTTGGGTATAGAAAATTCATACCTCCGTTTTTAGGGTTTTCTGCAATTGGAACCATTATAGTTCCACTTATTATATACAGAAACCTTTCTTTTGATTTAGCATATCTTCCACTGCTTGCACTTTTAGGCGCTATGTATACCATTGCAATGTATTTGATGCTATATTCTGTAGAGAATTATAATATATCAATAATTAATACAATCGTTGGTTCGCAACAGGTTCTTATAGCATTATTCAGTAGTATCTTCTTTTTCATTTCAGATTTAAAAACAGTTATACCATCTTTTTTAATTGTAATGGCAGGCATAGGTTTTCTTTTATTTAATGCGAATGGGGAAACAAGGTTTTCAAAGTATGTTGTTTTCACGTTAATAGCTGTATTATTATGGGTTTTTATGTGGGTGATTTTTTACACTATAAACACAAATCTTCCATTGCTTTACTATGCAATTTTACAGACTTTTGCTTTTCTTTTTTGTTTACCTGTGGCTTTTTTACATAACAGGCACAAATCAATTGTTTATTACATATCTGATAAAAAGTTCAAATATATTGTCTTAGCAGGAATACTAAACGGGGTAGCAACGGTTGTTTTCTCATTTGCTTACAAATTTAATGCAATCTTAACCCCTTTTGTTGGTCAACTTGGTATTCCAATAGTAATAATAGCATCATTTTTGCTTTTAGGAGAAAGGGTAAAAAAGCTCGGATTAACAGGCATAACCTTAATAATTATAGGAGCATTCCTTTACATTTTTATGTAGTATCAAGAAAGGTCATACTCTGCTTTAGCAACTTTTCTTGCCGTTAATGAATAGTTATCGTTAAATTTGTTCATTTTTGCGTTTATATTTAACTGGTATAAACCGAATGAAATATCGTTTAATTTTTCCTTTATATCCTGATTTTGCGAAAGATTTAAGAGAGAGTCGGCCTGTTTATCAAAGAATGTTATGCTTGAACTGTAAATGCCGTCATCAAATATTCCTCTTATCCGTAAGGTTTTTGATAAGGCTTTATCTTTATGTATATCGCATTCAAGGTCTACTTTCTTTTTGCAGATATTACACCTTACAAGATATATGTCATCTGAGAAAAGCCTGGTTATGAAACCATTTATGTTCGCTGTCTCTCCATCGTTTATTTCCTCTATTTTTTTATACTCTATTTTTGTTTTTTCTTTTTGTGGAGTAACAGTTGTATTTAGTGATATTGCACTGCCGCTTCCAAGATTTAATTCTATTATCCCGTTGAAGGAATTCTCTTTAGAATAGGCGTTTGCTATTGATATACTCTCCCCATCTTTACTGCTCATTATTTTGTCAATATAATTTTCATTCCAGGTAACTACTGGCATTTCGCCAGTTTCATCTTCTACAATAAAATTCATTACTCTTGCTTCTCTCCCCTTTACAGTGACTTTTCTAGGTGGGAATTTCTTTTTTATCTTTGCGGATAAGTTTACGTGGTTTATTCTTTGATTTATCTCTTTTATCTTGTAATCTCTTTTAATTGGTATAATTCCATTTTCAGTTGCCAACATTCTTAATATTGCGTCTTCAGTTAATTCAGGAAACTGTTTTCTCCTTTGATTTATTAAATTAATTATTTCATCCTTAGACTTATTGCTTTTTTCAGTTATCTTGTCAATTATCCATTCTTCCATTACCTTATAATAGAATTTACAATATCTTTTATTCTTTTGTATGATTCTTCATCTTTTCCTTCATAATATGCCCTTAGTATCGGTTCAGTATTAGATTTTCTGAATAGCATGAAGCCTTTTTCATTTATCACTTTTATTCCATCTATTCTTTCAATCCTCCCATATTTGATAGCTTTTCTCTCTATCTCTTTCATCTTAGCAGTTCTTTTTGATTCATTTTCAAATGGAAGAGATATAGAATCAAAGTACACTTTTGGAAATTCATTAACAAGCTGACTTAGTTTCTTTTTGGTTTTATTAAGTATGCTTGCTAGTAGAACTCCTCCCAATAATCCATCCGAAAAAGGGAAGTATCTCGCAAAATAATAATGTGAAGCAGTTTCCACACCAAGGTCAAATTTTTTATTTACTAGCCTTTTCTCTATATTAGGCCTTCCGACCTTAGAATAGGTAATCTCTGCAAACTCCTCTAGATGAGAAGAGCACGAAACTGTTGCTACCACTTTCTTCAGCTTAAGATATTTAATGAATATCATTGTTATAACCATTGGGTCCACAAATCTGCCATTTTCATCCACAAAAGCAACTCTATCACCATCTGCGTCAAATTGCATCCCCACGTCTAGTCTATTCGTTTTAACCATATTCTCTAATTCACTTGCATTCTGTTCTATTGGCTCAGGAGTTTTACCGTAGAAATTGCTGTCAGGTTTAGCATGCAATGACTTTACCTTGCAATTAAGCCGTTTAAAAATATCTAGCGCTATACTAGTCGTAGAACCTCCCATGCTGTCTATTCCTATCTTTAAGTTTAATTTTCCTATCCCTTTCGTTATATAAGAGATATACCTTTCATAGTAATCCTTCTCTGCTAGACTGCCGATTTTTTCTGTGAATTTGCCTTTATCATACACACTTTTTATTTTTTCTGGCGTTACAGTAACTCCTTTATTGTAAGGTAATAATCCAGTATACTTAGCAGGGTTATGAGATGCTGTTATGCATAATCCGTTTGTTTTTTCTACAAATGAGGCAAATACAGGTATCATTATTGGTCCTAAACCGAGATCGATAACTTCTTTTCCGCTTTCTACCAAGCCTTTTTTAACATAATCTTTTATTGCAAGTGATCCGATCCTGTTATCATATCCTAAGAATATCTTATTACCTTTTAATGAAGTTGCTATGGCCCTGCTTATCTTATATGCTTTATCTTCGTCTATTTCCTGTGGATAAACCCCTCGTATATCGTATTCCTTAAATATCTCCATATATTATAAAGTGGTTTATAATATAAAATGATTCATAATTTCTGCATTTAATAGCAAATGATGTTTTAATTAGAATTATAAAGAAATATTTATATTTTTTAATTTATCGAATAGTAGAAAGAAATATGTCTTCAGATAGGACTATACCTCCCACGGCCTACAGCAGCATAGCTTAAATATTATTATTTACTAATTATTTTACTCACTGCAATTTTTAGTTGATTCATACTTTCTTCCTTTTCTGCATTAAGATCATTAAAGAAAGGCAATTTTGCAAGTATTGGGATATCAAGTTTTTTATTACCCCTAGCTATTTCATTTTTTTGCCCACAGTGTTTACATATGAAGTAACTCATGTTCTCTATAACGCCTATTACAGGTATGTTTAGGCTTCTTGCCACTACAAGCGTTTTTTTGCCTATTAAATTAGAAAGCTCTTGTGGAGTGGTTACTACTACAGTTCCATCTACTGGTATAGACTGAAAAACAGTTATAGGTGCGTCACTTGTTCCTGGTGGAAGATCTAGAAAGAGTATATCTAGATTCTCCCAATTTGTGTCGTTGTACATTTGTTTTATTGCACTGGAAACTAACGGGCCGCGCCATATTATTGCTTCTATGTCTGTTAACATGTCAACCCCCATTATCTTTAATCCATTTTTTATTATAGGTATTATCTTTCCCTCTTCATTTGCATATGCTCTCTCTTTTAAATTGAATAAAGAGGTTATTGAAGGGCCAGAAATGTCGCAGTCAAGTATTCCTGTTTTATAACCCATAGAATTTGCAGTTTCAGCCAAAAGCTTTACTATAGTGCTTTTTCCGACACCTCCTTTTGCAGAATAGACTGCTATTATCTTTCTTATGCTTTTTTTCTCGTATCTCTCTATACTCTGCGGCATAGATATCTGTTCTTTTCTTATAACTTCTTTTATGTTATCTAATTCCTTCTTTGACATGAATCCGAAGCTTACTTCTACATTCTCATAGCCTTTTTCATTAAGTACTTTTTTAATGTCTTTTTCTATGGTTGACGACAAAGGACAGCCTGGAACAGTTAATTTTACATTTATTCTTATTTTTTTACCTTCCCCTTCTATGGATTCTATCATTTTAAGCTTCACTATACTTATTCCTATTTCAGGGTCTTTTATAGGCTCTATCGCATCAATTATACTTTTAAGTCTGTCGCCTTCTAATTTCATGCTTTACCTGCAAAATAGTTTATTTTTTCTTTTCTTCCTCTAGATCCATTATTCCATTAGAGGTAATTTCAAAAGAAGCTTCTCCTTCAGGTAAGCTTGGAGAATCAACAAGTTTTGCTACTCTAGAGCCTTTTTTACCTTTTCTTAAGTATATTCTATAAGTTGCTACATGTCCTATTATATGTCCACCAACGGCTGCTGTTGGATCACCAAACATTACATCAGGCCTAGCCATAACTTGATTTGTTATGTAAACTGCTATATTGAACCTATCTGCTAACCTTTGTAGAGTGTGTAGTACAACATTTACTTTTTGTTGTCTATCGGCTAAAGTTCCTCTTCCAACGTATTCTGCCCTGAATAAAGCCATCATACTATCAACAACAATTAATTTTATTTTTGGATCAGAATTTACTAAATCGGGAATTTTATCCACTAAAAGTACTTGATGGTCAGAAGAATAGGCTCTTCCTATCTTTATATTTTGTAATGCTTGTTTTGGGTCCAAGCCCTTTACATTTGCAAGTTGTTCTACTCTGGCGGGTCTGAAGGTTCCTTCAGTATCAATCCATACTGCATGGCCTTCAAGGCCTCCTTTTTCCAATGGCAGTTGGACATTTACTGCAAGTTGAAATGCTAATTGACTTTTTCCTGAGCCATACTCTCCATAGCATTCCGTTATTGATTGAGTTTCTATGCCCCCTCCCAAAAGAATATTAAGTGCTTCACTTCCTGTAGATATTCTTTGCACGCTTTTTCTCTTATCCTCAAATTCCAAACCAGACATAAAATTCATTTTTGAGGCTTCTCTAGCTTCTGCTACTATCTTTCTAGCAGTTGGTTCACCAATACTACAGGCTTCCACTAAATCCATTGGATTGGCTGTAGCAAGTGCAATTATGTCTTGATAACCAGCATTTCTTATTTTTGAAGCTATCGTGCTTCCAACTCCAGGCAAATCTTTTATATCTTTATATTCAAAGTCATAATGCATCTCTTCTGTAGCTTCTTCAGTATTATTTTCTTCTTCATCATGTTCAATTTCATTTTCTTCCATTTTACCTCACTTCACCTTGTTTAATACTATAGTAGTGTCTGTTTTGCCCACTCCTTTTTCTTTTCTTAATTGAGATACTACAAAATTTGACAATTCTTCGATATTATTATATTTTAATCTTATGAGCAAATCCCATTGCCCACTTATAAGCATAACTTCGCTTACTTTTTCATCTTGGCTTACATCCTTAGCAATTTCTATTGTAGATTGACCTTGTGTCACTTCAACAAATATTAAGGCTTCCATTTGTTCCATACCGTCTTTACACCTTACATATATTTATAATTTTTAGCTTTTTAAGGTAACTTCTAAAAATTTGTATGATAATAAATTTATAGAGTATTTTATATGATTTTTAAGTCAATGAAAAATATTTTCTCTTCATCCTTTTTAGTTATAATTTGCCTATATCTTTTACTGTATCGATATCCATTGGTTTTGTTTCCTCTTTTGACCTGGCTGGGATTATACATATATGGTCATTTTCTGTTTTTGTGTCATGTATTGTTTTTAGGCCTTTAAATGCATAAAGCAAATGCTCTACATCTTTACCTAGAGCATCATTAAAAACAGCAAAGTATTGAAGTTTACCTTCTGGGTCGATTATGACTATTCCCCTCCTCGACATCCCTGTCTGGCTATTTAAGAAGCCATAGTTATTGGTTATTTCTTTTTTTGGATCTTCTATCATAGGTATTTTGCTCTTACTTACTCTCGGAGATACTTGAACCCAACCTTTATGCGAATATACTGTATCTGTGCTTATTGCAAATACTTCTGCCCCTTCTTTTTTAAAATCATTGTATTTATCCATTAAGGCCTCTATATCTGTTGCACATACAAAAGTAAAATCTCCCGGATAAAATGTCATTATAACCCATTTTCCCAAGTAATCCTTTAGTTTAATTGTTTTTATATTGTCTTGCTCAGGAAAGTATGCTTTAGCTTCAAAATCAAATACATTATTACCTATTTCCATGTCTCCTCCTAGAATACACTATCTTATGTCTTTACTTCTTTAAATAATTAACTTGTCATTTTATTCTCAACAGATCTTTTAATTAAAGAAGTATTAATCTTTATTATCTCAGTATATAAGCTTTTATGTTCATTCATTTTATGTTTACCTGCATGTAAGTATTTGTGTTGAATTTATGATTATATAATCAATAGGATAATAAGTTTCTGCATAATTATTTATTTGCGCCTTTTTTTATCATTAGATGGTAAGGCCTAGTTGGGATGATTACTTTATAGAGATAACTAAAAAAGTTGCGGAGAGATCAACGTGTGATAGAGGACATGTGGCATGTGTTATAGTCAAAGAAAATAGAATCCTTGCTACAGGATATGCCGGTTCTCCAAAAGGTATGCCACACTGCGATGATGTTGGTCACTTGTTAAGAAAGCAATATGATAATGAAACTGGGCAAATAACGACACATTGTGTAAGGACTGTTCATGCTGAGCAGAATGCTATAACACAGGCAGCAAGATTTGGGGTTTCTCTAAGCAATTCTGTGGCATATGTAACAATGGAGCCTTGTTTTACATGTGCAAAAATGCTAGTACAAGTAGGTGTAAAAAAAGTAGTTGCGATTAAGAGATATCATGATAATAAAGACACTATTGAATTATTTAGTAAAGCTGGTATACCTATAGAGGTAAAGGAGGATATAGAAGAACAATACAGCAACAAATAACCTCTCACCTATAAACAACAGCATTATTGGTAAAAACTGCGTGCTTATTTATCCTGTGTTCTTTTGTTTGATTTCTACTTATTATGTGAGTTACAGAATAATTATTATAAACCAAAAAATCTGATATTAAGAAACGATGACATCTCCATGGTAAAGCTTCTGCGCACATTATTGCAGTTCTCTTTTTACTAGATATTTTAATTAATTTCTTTATGCCATCATAGAAAGACTTTGTCTTCATATAATCTGCATAGCCTCTAAAGGAATAGTTTATCCAAAATTTATTTGGTGACTCTCTATTAGGTTTTCTTAAACCGCCAAGCTGTTCAATGTGAAGATATTGGATATTATACCTTTTTAAATATGACCTAAGCTTACTAGATTCAAATTGTGGGTTGTTTTTTGATTTAGTCATAGTTCTAACATCAACAAGCATTTTAATTTGATAGTCTTCAAGAAGTTGTATAAATTCATTTATTTTTCTATTAGAATGACCAATTGTAAATACTCTTTTGTTTTTTGTTTTACTTATGTTCTTTACTCTATCAAAGCCATCTATCTTCTTAAGGGTCTTTAAAGTTCCTTGTGGCAATAAGTTTTCTACTTTTTTGCCTTCTTGTATCAGTTTTCTTATATGCCTGCCTGATAATTTTTCCCTATTAAATAAATTTTTAGAAACAACCGTTTCATTATACCTTTTCAATATTTTAACGACAATTTTATTTCCACTGTAACATACATCAAATTTTCCCGCAATTTTATTTATCCCCTTTAACCATTCATAATCATTATCTTTATCTTCTATGGCTTCAATTTCAAATTTTCCTATTTTCTCATTTAACAGAGAGTTTTTAATCATTTCTTCTCTTTCTATATATGTAAAAGGATTTTTGGATGTAAAGGATTCTTGCTTACTCCCTATAATTATTTTCAAGTTATCTTGTTTAGAGTAAACCTCTTTGATCAGTTTTAGATGGCCTTTATGGAAAGGTTGAAATCTCCCTATAACAAGGATTTTCATTTAATTTATTAGTTTTAATAATATTTATTCAATTTATTGGAATTTACAACTCAAGAGCTAAACCCGAATATTTATTATTTTAAATATCAGAGTACATTGTTTTGCATAATGAAATGACTTTGTTAATCAAAATATAGATTATTTAACGAGAAATACAAGGTATCAGCTTCATTTTCTTCTGTTTTATAATTGACAGTATAAATGAAGTTTTTTCATTATAAATTTAACTTTATAGTTTATATTCAAAGTATTTTTTAAAGTCCTCTAAATAAAATTCATTTTCCATGTAGTCTGCTAAATACAAACAATTATCCATAGCTTCCTTCAGGCAGGAGGTTGCACCAGGTGATGGCGTGACTGAAAACAAAGCACCGTCGCCTTCTATAGCAGTACCTCCCAATGCCAACTGCTTTTTCTTAGTGTCTATTATCTGCGGCCTAATCCCCCCAACGTTTTCCGCAAGCTTAAGATCGTTAGGTTTAAGTGAAGGAACGATCTTATATACTTCATTTCTTGTGAAGTACATTTTTCCTATTGAAGGTCAAGAATAAACAAAGTTTTGTCTAACTATCTTAGAAATAGTTTCG
>CAZXLU010000017.1:0-18665 GCA_964641875.1 Candidatus Woesearchaeota archaeon
GAAGCTGCACGAAAAGTATCGCCAGCAGCTATCACTGGTTTTAACCCGTTTGATATGAAGAATTTGCATAGTTTAGCTATAGTTGTCGTTTTACCTGCCCCATTAACACCTATAATAAGTATTATGAATGGCTTCTTGCTTTTTATTCTAGAAAGGAATTCTTCCTTTGGGTATTCAATTAAGACATTTGAAATGCTCTCTTTTATTGCACTCTCTATTTGCTTTTTATTTCCAAGTATAGAAATGCTTTTTCCAACCAGTTTTTCTTTTAATTCTTTGTTTATGCTTTCTAGAACAGACAAGGCAACATTGTTTTCTATTAATGCCAGTTTGATTTCAGAGTAAATCATGTCAACATCATTTTCTGTTATTGCATGTGAAAAAAAAGACCTTTTCCTTGGATTTTCTATTTCTCTTTGTCCTTCTTTATGTGCTTTTTCCGCTTTTACTTCTTTATTTTCAGATTTTGTATCTTTTCCTAATTCTTTACTTTCGTCATGCAATTCTTTTATCTCTTTCTGTATTTCTTTAATCTCTTCTTTTAATTCTTTTTTATCTTCTGGTATTATATCCTTCTTGATTTCTTTTTCATCTAATCTTTCTATTTTTTCTTCCTTAATTTCCTCTTGCTTTATTTCTTCTTTTTCTTCCTTAGAAATCTTTTTCTGTATTACATTTATAGAATCTTTTATTTTCTTCTTTATAAAATCAAACATATTAACTTAAAGAATTTCGATAGCTTTCGTACATCTTATTTGCTTCTTCTTCTAATTTATTGCCTCTTTCCTGCAATGCCTGAATGGTTTGAGCTATCGTATTTATGTTTTCATTAACTTCTTTTAAATCATTTTCAAGCTTTTCCTTTAAATCTTTAAAAGAAAACGTCTTAAAAATATTACTTCCTATGTTTATTAAAGCTTTGTCAACTTCATTTAGCTTTCCCTCTATAAATATGTCTTGCGCATAAGGTATCAAAACATCACTATTTCCTCTTAGTACCGAAAGGCCATCTATAGCCCTAGCTATATTGTCCTGTGTAACTTGTAAGGAATTTAAAGCGGAGATATAATTCTCAAGTTCTCTTCTTATGTACTCAATCTCCATAAGCTGATTGCTCAGCTTTTCTTCGTCAATTTCCATTATTATCCTTGCTTTATGAGATTAACAGTTACCACTTTTTTATCATCTTTTGAACACATTACTCTTATCTTTACTTTAGGATCCTTCATACCTCTAGAAAAAATTTCATTGTTAACATCCTGTGTTATTTTTACATCACTAGCTTTCATGTGCCTTTTTATAAAAGCTCTAAGGTATTTTGCTCCAGCCGCTGCTCTCTTATAAGGAGGTACTTTTTCTATGCCTCTTCTCATATTAACCATGATTATTTTTTGCTCTGCCATTTTACCTTCCTACATTTTTGTTTAATCTAGACCTATCCATCTTTCTTGTGCCGTATTTTCTTATCTGTGCAAAAACAGGTGGACGACTAGTCTTCCTAGCGTGCCTTATCAACGCTCTTTTCTTATTTGCTGATTTGTTCCTTGACATATTATTTATTCTCAAACCTTATTTTCTGTTCTCTTCTAGGCTGTGATATCGCCTGTAGTAGCTCTTTTAACTTTTTATCATCAATTACTGTTTTTAACCTCCCGGATAATGCGGATTGAATAAGCATATTCTCAACTTCTTCTGCTATTTCAGGATGCCCATATCTTATGTTGCCTAACCTCTCCCTTGCCTCTTTTGTTAAAAAATTAGTAAGCACATCCTGCTTTAACTTCTCTAACTTTTTCCTCTGCTCTATCTCTTCTATAGTGTTTTTATCGTATTCCATTTTATTTTACTAAAAGTTCCTTTGCACTCCTATCAATTAAAGATATGCCCTTTGGAGTTAATGCTCTTCCAAAGTGTTTTTGAATTTGAACTTTTTTTATTAAACCGGAATTTTCAAGCTGTTGTAGTATATGCCTTATTATTGCTCCACTGGCTGGTTTAAAATGATGTTTACTGTAAGTATTCCTTGATTTGTCTCCGTATATAACCCTAAGCCTGTTGACTCCAAGAGGTTTCTTGTCAACGTACATCCTTCTTAATATGCTTGCAGCCCTAAGATACCACCAGTTATCTTGCGATGGAACTCTGTCTTTTGCAGGACCGGTCTTTACAAATTTTGCCCATTCTAGAGGAGAGACAAATTTTTCTCTTTCTAGATTATTTGCTAACTTTGTTACTAATTCCCTTTGATCTACATCAAATCCTCTTATCATATTTTACTTTCTTAACATTTCCACAATTTAAACATTTATAAGTTAAAAAACCTTGTTTTAACCTTACCTGACAATTTTTACCAGGTATAAGTAATTTATTACAGTTTTTACATATTAAAAACTTTTCCTTCCCATCTAACTTTACTTTCTTCGATTTAACAAGTTTATGGGCTATGTAAACGTATCTGTCTGAAAAGGCATCATTCTTTTCTGCCATCTCTAATAACCTTTGAAAATTTTCCCTGAATTTTCTTTTATTCGTTTTTGAAACCATATGAAATTAATGCTTACATCAATAAAAGTACTTTTGCTTGGATTTCAGTTATAAGATATTTAAAAATATTACAATTAATTTTAAGAGGAAAAAGTTTATAAAGGATATATATCTCTTAAAATAAAGCGTAATAAAAGACGCTACGGAAAAAACTGGAGGTTGTTATGGCCAAAAAGAACAAAGTTGAAGACGACGACGAAATCATCGACGAAGACGAACTAGATGGTATGGATGATGAAGATTTGGAAGATGATGATTTTGATGATGACTCGGATGAAATGGACTTCGAGTGAAAACCAATAAGAATGCAATTTTTTAATTTATTTTTAATTTACTTTTTTAAGTACAATAACAAGATTCTCATTTGCAAATTCCTCTGAGATAAGACTTTGCTTTTTATCTCTTCTTAATATTTTAAGATACAGTTTATCCCCGTTTTTTGCGCGTATTTCTATAGAATTTTGCATAGGATTTATCTTTATATCATCTTTTCTTTTTACTCCCGGCAGATTTATAGCATGTATAGTCATATCGCCGTGCTTTGAAATAAGGTCCTCAGGCTCTATAATTTCCTTCGCGAGAAATTCTTGCTTTCCATAACTTTCCTTTTTTTGCTTTTCTTGATAATTTGGGAATATTGAACCAGTTATAGCCCCATTCAAAACCTGTGGTAAGATATCTTGAACCATCTTAGTAACATCTATATTTATACCACTTATATTCAAACCTTGAGCTTTTAAAGGCCTGCCACACTGCGGACAGAAGCTCCAATTCTTCTCGATTGCAAAACCGCAAAACTGACATTTTTTCTTCTGCATAATTTTATTAATCTATCTTTTATCCAATATATAATTTACCTAATTTGCATCAGGAAAAGAGTTAAATTTAGAGGAAATCTAATAAAATATATGATAAAATCGCTTTTTTTGATAGGTATTATAATATTCCTAATAGGAGTTATAGGTTTCTTGGGATTGACAATACAAGTGATAAGCACTTACATAAACAAGATATTTTCATACATTCCACTTGAGCAACAGTATTCGTCAATAATATTTATAGTGATAGGCTTTATATTTATGGGTTTAAGCTTTCATTCAAAAATGGGTAAATACTATAAATATTATTAATGGGATTTGCAGGAACTAACATAAACAATAAGGATGCAGAAGAGATACTTACTTCTTTAGTAAATGCTTATTCTGTGATACCCTCTGTAATTAAGCCTTATATTCCTCCTCTTGAAAAGATTCTTGAAGTACTTCCAAATTCCGTTAGAAAATATTCTGTTGAGGATATAATAAAGCTACTTGAGTGGGCAGCTAAGAATGAAATAGTCATATAATAATTACTATAAAGTAATCTAAGATTATTTAAATAATCCGCTTAATATAAAAAAATGACAATTGATATAATCTCCGAGTATTTTAGGAACGCATTCGCTGTTTTAAATGGATTCTGGCTCTTTAGCAACATATACAATACTTATCCTTTTACAAAAAGACTTACAAAAGAAGAAAAATACTTTGAAAGTAAGGAAGAATTGCCAATATCACTGCTTTTACCTGCATATAAAGAGGAAAAAGTAATAATAAAAACCATAGACAATATAGAAAAAACTAATTATAGCAAATTGGAAATAATACTCATAACTGAGAAAGATGACTTCAAAACTGACAGAATGTCAGAATACTTATCAAAGAAGTATAAAAATATAAAACATGTAAGCTTGGAGAATGGCGGTAAAAAAGGTAAACCAACGGCACTAAATGCTGGCTTAAGTGTTGCATCTGGAGACATAGTTGGTGTTATAGATGCTGAAGATAAAATTGAACGGAATTCTCTTAAAAAGGTTTCATACGAATTCCTAAAAAACAAATATGATTGTATACAGGGCATATTGAAACTAAAGGAAAGCAATGGTTCTTGGTTAGACAAACAATTCGCTGCAGAATATGAATATTGGTATGGAGAATATATGAAGAGAATAAATAAGTCCAAGTATATAATGCCTTTTGGTGGAACAACGAATTTCTTTAAAAAAGACATGTTAGAAAAGCTCCAAGGTTGGGAAGAGGGAAATCTTACTGAAGATTATGAATTGGCCTTGCGTATAAACACTGAAAAAGAAAAAGGGAAGTACAAAGTTGGATATGTCAACATAATAACATATGAGGAAACTCCCAAAAATTTAGAAGCTTGGATGAGGCAAAGAACCAGGTGGTCACAAGGGAAGATAAATTCCACTGTAAAGTATTTGAAGAAAAAAGACATAAAAACAAAAGATAGATTAAAAATTGTTGCTACGGGTATAAACTCATTCATAGGAACCATAAATATTGCAGGTGCAGCCATAAGTTCTTATATGTATTTCAGTGGAATAGGCATGGGATACACGGCATACGTTGCATACCTTAATTTATCATTTATAGGGTTTTATTCTTATATGCAAGGCAAATCATATAATAAGATATTAAAAGAAGAACCACAGAAAAATAGATTTATAAAATCCCTTTTTATTGGCATAACTACCCCTGCTTACTGGATTTTACAATGGACCGCAGAGCTTAGAGCTTTATATAGAGAAATCAGAAAAGTGAATAACTGGGAGAAAACAATGCACTATGGAACTGCTTATTTAAAAGATAAAATAAACGATGAAGAAGAAAATGCACAACGATAAGTTTAAATTTAGACATATGTTCTATTTAGAGATATGATAATTAATGGAAAGGATGCTATTTTAGGAAGGGTGGCTACATTTGCTGCAAAATCTGCTTTGGAAGGAGAAGATGTGCAAATAGTAAACGCTGCTGAAATAGTTATAGTCGGAAATAAAAATAGCATAGTGCACAAGTACTTAGAAAGAAGGAGAATAGGAACCATGTCTAAAGGGCCTTTCTTTCCAAGGGACATAAAGGGAATAGTTAGAAGAGCCGTAAGAGGTATGATAAGAAATAAAAGATACCATGGCAGAGAAGCATTTAAAAATGTAAAAGTATTTGAGGGATTACCTGACGAACTAAAAGGTAAAGACATGATTGAGATAGCAAAAGTAAGAATGGACAGGCCTGTGCATAAGATTAAAATAAAAGAGCTTGCAAATATACTTAAGCAGAAGGAGATATGAAAAAGAACTCGATAATAGTAGCAAAGAGAAAAACCGCAATAGCGAATGCTGTAATAAAAGAAGGCAAAGGTAATGTTTACATAAACGGGAAATCAATAAAATCCTTTGGAGATTTGTTATTTAAACAGATAGCATCCGAACCTTTGGAGCTTTCAAATGATGCTTACTTAAAGTATGACATAGCGATAACTATACATGGTGGCGGATATAATGCGAGGGCCCAGGCAATAAGATCTGCAATAGCAAAATGTTTAGTTAAGAAGGAAAAAAGCTTAAGGAAGATATTCTTAGAGTATGATAGAGCAATGCTTGTAGATGATAAAAGACAGACTGAAGCGCAGAAAC
The DNA here is from genome assembly GCA_964641875.1 of Candidatus Woesearchaeota archaeon. Classification (GTDB taxonomy): domain Archaea; phylum Nanobdellota; class Nanobdellia; order Parvarchaeales; family Parvarchaeaceae; genus Parvarchaeum. The sequence continues at coordinate 6,020 of CAZXLU010000017.1, forward strand.
CTTATAGAAGCGCTGCAAGAGCCTTGAAGCAGACAAGCTACAGATGAGCACATTAGATTAAAAGCTTAAATAACAATATACTTCATTTATTAAAATGAGATATAGAAGTTACTTGGAAGAATTATCATACGAAATAAAAGATAAAAAAGAAAAAGAAGCACAAAGAACTCTTGAAAGTCTAATAAAACAGAGAGAAGGTATAAAACCTAAACAAAATCTAAATAAACCCTTATTTATATACATCGCAGGCCCATACACTCCTTATAACTCTGATCCACACTCTGCAGCTAGGATAGCACATGAAAATACTATAAAAGCTTTAAATATTGGAATAGACGTGGCCGATAAAGGCCATATACCTTATATTCCGCACTTATCTCACTTTATCCACCTCTACGGTAAAAAAGAATTACCATATGAATATTATACTAAGACTGACATATCTTGGCTTGAGAAATGTGATGCTATCCTTTTCTATGACCATAAAATTGGAAAATCTAAAGGGGCAGACAAGGAACTTGCATTTGCAATTGATACTGGCAAAATGATATTTTTTTCTATAAATGAAATTCCGCCATATGTTTAAAAAAACCGACGAGGCTGTTAATTTCTTTAAATCAAACAATTTACTTATAGAATTTGCTGAAAGCGAAAAAAGCACTGCAAGTTCAGTCGATGCCGCAAAGGCCATAAAATGTGAATTAAATGAAATAGCCAAATCAATAATTTTTGATTTTAATGACAAACCAATACTTGTATTAGTTGAAGGTGGAAAGAAAGTAGACATAAAAAAATTAGAATCTATCTTGAAAGGAAAGGTAAAGATAGCGGATCCTTATTTCGTAAAGGAAAAAACTGGCTTTTTGCCTGGAGAAGTCACACCTATAAATAAAAACATAAAAACAATTATAGACAGCAATATAGCTAATCATCCCTACATTTGGGTTTCTGCAGGATCCAAAAACACCGTAGCAAAAATAAAAACCGGGGGATTGGCATCCGCATTATGCGCAGAAATATTATCTGTTTCTACGGAAAATTGAATATATAAAAAGGGAAAATGTCAGTATTATGAATATCACGTCTACGTAAACATTAAGTGGTTGGTAATAATTGCTAAGATTGTAGTATTCACCTGCACTTACAAGAAAATTTGTTTCATCAGTTATAAGACCGGTACCAAAACCGAATATAAAAGCAAGCAAATTCATAGCTTGTTTTCTTTTTGAAAGAAATGAATTAAATGAGAAAAAGGTTATTCCACTTAAAAGCACAAGAATTATGCCTAAAAATATATGATGAAAGGTTATCCCGTCATACCCTAAACCAAGATCTCCACCAAAGTAAACATAGCCCCTTGCTACAAGTATAGCCAGTATTATACCTAAAAGAAGGTAAAATCCCGCGTTGTCAAATATTTTTATTTTTTTTGTTTTATCCATAAATGATTATAAATATTAACAAATTATGCTTATAAAGGATATGGGCCGGTGGTCTAATGGCATGACATCACGTTCGCATCGTGAAGGCTCCGAGTTCAAATCTCGGCCGGTCCAGCTTTTAAATGCATTTAGACAAATATTCTCTTGTGATTGCCTTTTGTCCATATAATTTTATTTGTAGCAAACAAAGAAACTGATGATACTGTTATCATTAAAAACGTTGATATAACCGCAAAATCTGTTCTGCCTATAGAAACTAGATATTTAGATATGAAACCTATTAAAAATATATCAAATGCTATTACCGCCAAAACGAAAGCATTGAATTTCCCAAAACGATATGCAGAATTTAAAAATCCCTTATTCTTAAAATTCAGTTTCTCATTTACTATAAAATTTGATATCCCGCTTATCTCCCCGCCAATTAAAACAGCTAAGGGATAAAAAAAGCCAATACTCAAGCTTGTATATACCATCATTATGTTAACCAAATAAGAAAGTGATGAAATCAGACTGTAGTTTATAGAGGACCTATTAAAACTCCTTATTATAGACTGCAGCATTTCCGCTTTATCTATTTTCTTTTTGTCCTTTCCGTAATCTCTCCTTATTATTTCAGTAGTAGATATACCATTTGTATTTAGCAAGTTAATAGATTCTACCATGAACGACTTAGAATTTAATTTCTTATCTGCTAGTATTTTTGCTGCTTCTGCTGTAAAAATTCTATTAAATGAAAATTTATTATAAGAATTTCCAAACGACAAAATATTTGACAGCTCTGTTACTAACATTTCTCTAAAGTTTCTTTTCCTACTCTCTATTATATTTCCACCATTTAAGTAATCTAAAAACCATGGTACATTTTCAACAGAATAGTCTTCAAATGTGACTATTTTTTCCACCCCCATACTCAAAGCAGCGTTTAATCCAATTCTAAAATTATAAGTTAAATCTCTACTATGTACTATTCTTACAAGTATTAAGTTAGGGAACAAAGATTCATCTTCTTTTGAGTCTGTTATTACTATTGATTGCTCCTTTACAGTGTCATTTAGCTTTTTAAGGAAAGCTATTCTTTGCCCGTGCCTTTGACTATTAAAGGATGGCAAAATAAAAGCTATTCTCGGACTATTCATTATTAGATATAATAAATAAACCTTATTAAAGCTTAATTTTCTACCTTTAATAAGTAACTAGGCAATTTTTTACTAATTATTTGTAAATTTTACAATAATTCCTCCAAAACCTATCAATTGTTTGAGAGAATCATCTTCTTCATCGAAAAGGACTATTTCACATCCGCTTCTGTCTAATTTTTCTATTATGTCCTTATTTGTTAGAACATAATCCTTTGATACTATTGCCTGCAGTGGAGGCCTTTCAGAAAGATTATTTAGTATATTGTTTGTCCCATATACATACCTTTGATCATTTTTAGAAATACCTAGTATGTATTCTTTCATTAGATTTATCTGTTTTAAAAGCTTAGCATTCAAAAGTGCAGCATTTATGCTGTCCTTTGAAAGCAATTCTTTTAATCCAGTGTCTGCATAAGAAACGGTTTCATAAGAGACATTTAAGTCGTTTAAATACTCTTTTTTTAGCTCATCATTATCCAATGATTTACCTGCGACTATAAATGCAGTATAACCTTTTTTATATTCTTCTCTTAAAATCTGTGAAAGCCTAGAAAAGAAAGTCTTTCTAGTTTCGTTACTGAACCTTTTCCCGCTTACATTCTGTTTGATCTCCATTTTTTTCTTTATTCCATAATCCGACATAACGTACATTATGGCCAAACCATTTTCATATGCACAAATAAAAACCCTCGGCGAAGAGCTAACTGATTGTTTTACCAATTTTATTTGAAAATCTAGAAGTTTATTTTTTTTCAAAATGAACCCGTTTCCTTTCTTTAAAATAATCTTATGATATTTGTGTAATGGAACGTTTTCATCCGAAGAATAAACTATCTTTCCAGATATATCCAAAGATGTTTCTGTTAATTGCGTATTATCAACTTCCAACCCTATCTTTACAGTTTTTATTTCGTGCGATTTACCCACAGTTATCTTTCTCTTTGAATATGCAGTGAACTCATCGCCTTTATCGACTAAATATACCAATATAGAAAGATCTCTGTAAGACTTTATTATTCCTTTTATTATTTTCCTTCTAACATCAAGTTTTACTAATTTCATATTATGATATAAAATGTATAAAACAAACCTATTACCATTACTATTAGTGTAAAAAATAAGGCTATGTTACCGCCCGGAACTAAGTATTTTATCTTTTTACTATCTTTTCTTCTTCTTTCTATGTAAACCGCTAAAAGAAGCATTATTGCAAGTATTGATATGAATATGCCACCGGTAACATCCAGTACTTTTTCAAAATTTAATTTAAACAACGCTACAACAAAAGGAATTGCAAGGGATAAAAACATACTATAATTCCTCTTAATTCCAAAATCGTATGTAAATGAATCTGCTAAAACGAGACTCAAAGCTATATACGGGGTGATAAGAAGAAATAATGTAGTTATAGAGAACAATATTTCATAGTAAAATGAGTGAATCCCATTCGTTGCAACTGATGAAACTGTTGGACCTAGAGCACCAATAAAAGCAAATGTGAATATAACGTACACACTTATTGATATTATGTATGAAAGTATTATTACACTTGTAAGTTTTTTAAACCCTCCAAGTTCCTCTTTTACCTCTGGTATAACGGTATAACCAGTTAATGAAAACAAGATTATTCCGAATGGGCCAAATAAACTCGCAATATTTGAAGCATATAAATTTGCAACCTTTATGAGGGGGAATACTGCCAATGAAGCCGCAATTATAAGTGCTATCTTAATGAACAGCATTGGTGTTTCCGCGTCCTCCACTAATTTGTAACCTTTGTATATCAAAGGCAAAGTGAGTATAAAAACGATAAAAACTGCAATTGAGTATGGAACATTAAAAAGGAAAACAAGAATTACTGCTATGCCTGTAAGATAAGCTATCTGTGCGCCGTATATCGTAAGCAACTGGAATATAAGTATTAATATCCTTAGCCTTTTTCCTGTATATTTACTTATTATTATAGGAAGCTGATGCAGTTTCTTAAAATGGCTTGACAACTCACCAGTATACATGGTAAGTAAGATTGATGAGATTCCTAAAAGAATAAGTAAAATTATCCCTTCGAAAAAGCCACTTTTTTCAACAGCATATGGCAATGCTAAAATTCCGCCACCAACTATTGTTCCTACAGTTGTACTTAATGCAGCTAAATACCTTAAATTCATATTTTAAATAGAATCTAGTTACTAATAAAATGTACGTTTATTAACAAATTTATTAATAGGAAAGATTTAGTATTATTTATGCTGCTCTCGTAGTCTAGCGGCCAAGGACAGTGGCCTCTCGAGTCACTGACCCGGGTTCAAATCCCGGCGGGAGCAATATTTATTGATTATATCTCATATTTGTAAATAAACCGAAATTCATATTAAATATAAATACAAATTATAAGATATGAAAAAGGCAGAAAATGATGAATTGATGAGTATAATCGATAGAAGCATTCACAATCTGGACGATAAGTTTGTATGTAAATTGTGTGGAATGTTAGGAAATTCAATGGATAATGTTAGAAATCACTTACTGATAAAACACCCTCTACATCTCAGATATACTTTGATGTATAAAAGGATACCTCAAATAGCTGTAAAACCTTGGATTCATATTAAATATAATTTTACATACAGAATGGAATCATTCATAAATATACAAAATAAAATAAATTTAGATACAATAAACATAAATAACGAAGTTGAAAGTGAGATTCTCAATAGATTAAAAAGTGTTAAAAAGTTTGTTTTGATAAGGGTAGCAAAAAATGAGATTGATTCTTTTCAAATAGGTATAAAAAATGACTTCTTTGGTTATATTTACTGGATTAATAAAACTTATTTCAAAGAGATTCAATGGATTAAAAAACAATACAGTAGGGATTATGAAATATACTGGCTTGATAAAAATTTTAGAATAAATAAGAATTTCAAAGGTTCAATGCCAGGTGAGATTCCTTTAATGAGTTTATACTATCCAAAAATTAAGAAGGAGGATAAACTTTCACTTATAGGATTCAATAGGGTAATTCAAATAAATTATTGGATTAATAAAAAAGAAAAGGAAATTGATATAACCCTAATTCCAAAAAGCATTACACCCGGATTAAGGATTCAAGAGGAGGCCTATTTTTCGAAATCAAAAAAGAAGGAAAATAAAGGATACGGTTATTCTCCAATAGATTTTATAACGGACAGTTTGTTATTGTGTGAAGCTGATAGAACCTTTGATGAAAAGTTAGATATAAGAGAAGTAAGCGATATAACTATAGAAAAGAATAAACCGTTTATTGTTGTGATGCTCAACAAATTAACAATAAAATATCCAGTAGAAGAAAGAATAAAACTTTTACTTGAATATCCGGAGATAGAAGAGAGGTGCTTCAGGCCAATTGACTTTCAGAACAGTCTAATGGATATAATAAGATATTATAAAAACTCAGAGAATAAGAACAAGACTACAAAAAATTGGTTATTTTTAGTAGATAAATTGATAAATAGATATAAAATAAGTTTATAATTCTCTATAATACAACAAAATACAAGTTAATAATAAAAATATATAATAAATGTAAATTTACTTAAATGCCACTTTTTATTCTATTTTTTCCTTTTTATTCCTTGGAACAAATTTAAGGAAAAGAATAGGGTAAGCTGATATTATAATAAATTCAAAGAAGTAAGAGATGTATGGGATTAAACTTAGTATACTTACTATTATCCCAAGAATCAGAAATAAAGCAAAAAGATACCACCAATTACCTTTTGACAGTTCCCAGCTTTCTCTTAATGCATCTGCGGGGCCCTTATTCTCAACAAGTGATGAAATTGGAGCAAAGACCAATTTAAATGCAAGATATATTCCTGGGATTATAAACGCAATAAGCCCAAGAGTCACTATCAGAGTAGTTAATATATTAGTCGCTATGAAATATGGAAAACGGACGACAGTATTTTTCAATATTTTCTTTATATCCTTCTCTTCATTGTAAATTCTTATAAAAGCTATCTCTTCAACTAAAATTGTAAATATAATAAAGATTATCGAATAAACTGAGATATAAACTAATGACTCTATTGGTAGATTTAGACTACGAATAGAATATAAACTAAAAGAAGAGATAGAAAATCCAAAAATTATACCAGCTGCAGCATATATTATAGCTAAAATGAAAATAAAAGGGTCTGTAAAAAGCTTTACAAAGCTCTTTTTTATAATATCTGAAATATCAAAGGCCATTTCTAATAGAGCAACTAACAAAATAAATACTTGATATAATGATAAATAAAAAGAAATAGTATAATTTGTATGGAAGAATTACTTTATATGCTTTATGGCACGCACCCTAAAAGCAGAAAGCTATATAATGAAGCTGAAAAAATAATAAATCTTATAAGAGAGAAGGGAGAAGTAAAAAGAGAGGAACTTGCAGATTACTTAGGGATAGACCTTCACTCTCAAAATGGAAAAAAACATTTTTATAATCTTATTTCGCCGATGTTTAACCGAATACTTGTTTCAGAGCGTAAAGGCAAAGTTGTATATTATCGACTTTCTTATGACTTGTTCAGAGTATACATTGACGGGATAAGAAGAAAAGCGAAGTATTACTTAATTAGTAATACTGAAAACCAAAATGAGGAGAATGAAGAATGAAATATTACACGGGAAAAGGGGATAATGGTATGACCGATATAAAAAATGGAAGAGTAAAAAAAGATAGTGCTATAATAAAATTTATAGGGGATCTAGACGAACTATCCGCTTTTTTGGGCTATGCAATTTCGAAAATAAATTATCAAGATATTAATGAGACTTTGAAAGTAGTAGAAAGAAAAATATATATTCTAAGTGCTATAGCTTCTGGATACAATACCTTAGTTAAAAATGATATTGATATTTCAAGTAAAGACGTAAAAGAAATCGAAAAAACTACAGATAGATTCTCTAAAGAGATAAACCCTTTAACAAAATTCCTATATCCAAATGGAAGTGAATCTGCATGCATAATAAATATTTGCAGAACAATGGCAAGAAGAATTGAAAGAGACTATATAGAATCAGGAGTAAAAAATGATTATATAGGTGCTTACTTGAATAGGCTATCCTCACTTTTATTCGTAATTTTCAGATTAATAAATAAAAGAGATAACTTTACTGAAGAATTTTTTTAACTTTACAAAGCAACTACTCTAGTTTGTACCCCTAGTTTCTTACCCATCTTGAATGCAGCTTCCTTAGCCGCTTTTAAATTTGCTTTATCCACATGTATCTCAAATATCTTAGATCCCGCACTCAATCTTGCTGCTAAACCTATTGGTTTTCCAAATGATTTCTGCATCCCTGATGAAAAACGGTCTGCACCTGCACCTGTTGCAAGTTTATGTTCTCTTAGAACTTGATGGGGGTAAGATACGACTACAATATGAAAATTTTGATCGGTTATCCTATCTGTTAAATATTTATTTGCAACTATCCTGGCCGATTCTATTGCATTATCTCTTACTTGTAAAGACCTTTCAGATATTAGAAATACTCTACTGTCAAATGCTTTCTTTGTATTCCCAGAGTGATACTGTGTTATCTTAGGTTTTTGAGCTATCTTTATGTAGTTTTTTGTCTTGTACTTAGATTTCCTAGTATAAGGAAGCTTTAATTCACGATATGCTCTTCCTGGTCGCATTTTTGCCATAATTACTTTTTATCACCTTTTTTTGAGAGATCAATTGTTATTCTACCAGATAATCTTATCGGTTCTTTTACATTAGGCAACTTTATCTCAAAGTTATCTAAATCAAAGGAGAACTTCTTGTTTCTACCTCCAATCATACCAAGAAACATTTGAGGCAGCATTCCAAACAACTTGCTGTTACTGTTGTCTTTCTCCATAGACTAATTATATAATTTCTACTATTTATAAAGATTTAGAATGTTATATCTCTTATAAATTCTTACTTTTACAAAAACTAAATAAATAAAAAAATTTATTTCTTAGCTGACAGATCTTCTTTGTTTTTACCGGAAAAATCCAAATCAATCTTTGCGGACAATTTTATTGGGTATTTTAAGCCAGACATATTTATTTCTAGCTTATCTAAGTTTATAGAAACTTTCCTAGGTTTGTTCCTTTGCTCCTGGATGTTATCTTTTATAACTTTTGCTATTCCGGTTATTGCATCGTATACTGCACTGTCTTCTTTCCTTTCCATCATAAATAATAGACTATCATAAGTTATAAACTTATCTAAAATAAAAAACGTCGGGAGTGGGATTCGAACCCACGCAGGCTTGCGCCAACACGCTTAGCAGGCGTGCCTCGTAACCACTTGAGTATCCCGACTTATGATGAAAAATCAATACATACATTATTAATATCTTTTTATAAAATGACAGGCCGTGGCATCGAAACAGCTATCCATATAGAGAGTAGCAACATTTTCTCCTCACAGTTTACCTACAAGCACGCTCCAGTTTAATTACAGTTGCTCCCTTCCGGGCCTGGCTGGGTTTTTAAACCAAAGCATCCTATAGGGCTGTGAATCTACGATAGCTTTGCTACTATGTATAGAGTCACTATCCCTCAGCCACGCTTCGCCTCACCTAAAGTCCATTTGTGATACAGGGAGGGACTAACTCCCCAGCTAGCCTGTCAGTATTATACTGAATTCACTGTATTAAATAATTTTAATATATGGAACAGTAATATATATGAAAGAATTAAACTTCTCTCATTCAAAAGAATTATTAAAATCAACAAAAGAAATAGAAATATGTTTTTGAAAAACTAAAATACCAAAATATTCCTTCAGATTAAACAGATTAAAATCACATTCATTATTTTAAAAATTTTGCGTATACCTTCACTGGCATAGAATCTTCAAGGTATAAAGTATTGCTTTGCTCTGAAAGGAGATTTCCAGATTTTGCCTCTTTTCTTTTAAATAAACTTTTCTTAGTTATATCTTGCAATAAATAATTGGCATTTGTATCAAATTCTGCTTTTATCTTGTTATCATAAATCATTATTATTTCTAACAAATTCCGGTTTGGTTTGTATTTTAGACTTATTTCAGCTGTATGCGGATTCATTTTATAATCTAAAGAATAAAAATTAAAATGCAAAAAATTCTTATTGTATGTTATAACAATATCTTTTCCTTTTTGGTCAATTAAACGACCAAATACAATCTTATCATGCCGTATAAATTCCCGTGGATCACTAAGTACTAGATTATCTTCTATTTTATCCTCATACTGCTGGGGTTTAAAATAAGCAAATGAATTATTTATATTAAACAAAAGCCCATCATTATTCTTTCCTCTAATGATATTAACTTCTAAAGTCCTTTTATGGCCCTTTTTTGTCACCATAATTTGTCCTGGAAACATGGAGAGTTCTACAAAATCAATTTCATCTTTGTCTTTTACTGGGAGTTCTCCCATTTCAAATACTAATTTTGTAAGTTTTTCTCGCATTCTATTTTTAAGGATTGTTTTAGTATAAATACTCTAATAAATTATATTACCGGAAACTCCCAATCTTTTACATGTTCGTCTTTTTGATTTAAGTTCTTTTCAAGTTCTATCTTCTTTTCTACTGAGGCCACCAATTCTCTAACATGTTCTACTGTATCTGGATTTACGGATATGTCGTCTATGTCCGATCTTACTAAAAAGTCCACTATCTCATCATATTCAGAAGGTGCCTGTCCACATATTGAAACTGTCTTTCCATCTCTATGTGCTACTTTTATAAGATATCGAATGAGCCTTAAAACCGCTAGGTTCCTCTCATCATAGATGCTGCTTAAAGTGTCATTGTTCCTGTCTGCTCCTAAAACAAGCATTGTAAGGTCATTTGATCCGATAGAATATCCGTCAATGTATTTATTGAATTTATCCGCTAAGATTATATTGCTTGGGATTTCTGCCATTAAGAATATCTTAAAGTCCTCATTTCTTTCTAAGCCATTTTCTTTCAGTATATCCAAGACTTTTTTAAGCTCATCTACGGTTCTGGTAAAAGGAACCATTACATGCAAGTTTTTCAATCTAAACTCTTCTCTTACTTTCTTTACAGCCTTTAACTCCAATACAAATGCATCTTTGTATTTTGGATCGTAATATCTTGAAGAACCTCTCCACCCTAGCAATGGACTGCTTTCTTTTGGTTCAAATTCCTTTCCGCCTTCCAAATTAGCGTATTCATCCGTTTTAAAATCACTGAATCTTAAAATAACTGGCCTTGGATTAAACGCAGAACAAACTTTTCTCATCCCTTCTGCAAGCATATCAACAAGAGTGTCTGCTTTACCTTCTTTAAGTAGGTATAGCGGGTGCTTACCTATATTCGCCCAAATAAACTCTTCACGCATTAAACCGACGCCGTCCGCATCGAGTTTTGCGGTTTTTTCAGCTAAATCTGGCTCACCTAAGTTTACAAATATTTTTGTACCTGTTACTATCTTGCTTTTATTAATTTCTTGTGGAACTTCTTCTTTTTCTCTCTCCTCTACTTTAATTTCTCCAGTGTAAACTAGTCCATTTTTAGAATCTACTGTTATTATATCCCCTGTCTTTATTGTTTCTGTAGCTTTCTTTCCATGACCGCCTGTTCCAACTATACAAGGAACACCTAACTCTCTTGAAACGATTGCTGCATGAGATGTTATACCTCCTTCATCTGTTATTATTGCCTTCGCTTTTTTCATAGCGGGTACCCAATCTGGGCTTGTCATAACAGTTATCAATATCTCTCCAGAGTTGAATTGATCTATATCTTTTACATCGAGGATTACATGGGCTTTTCCAGAAACAAAACCTGGGGAAGCAGGTAAACCTGATATTATTATATTCTCCTTTTTATCTGTAGTTTTTATCTTGTCTTTTCTTGACCACACAGTTTCTGCCCTGGCTTGCACAATATATATTTTACCATCTTCGTCCTTCGCCCATTCTATGTCCATCGGACGATTATAATGCTGTTCTATCTTTGCACCATAACTCGCAAGCTCCAATACCTCAGAATCCCCCAAGCACTGTTTTTTTGCTTCCTCTTCGCTTAACTTTATATCTTTAGTACCTCCTTCCTTTAATCTGACAAGTTTTCTATCTTTATTTTCTATGACCTTATTCTTTATCTTCATCGTTTTTTTGTCTACGTAAAACAAATCTGGAGTAACTATTCCACCAACTATATATTCTCCTAAACCATAACTGGCCTCAACGACAATCACCGAAGTATCTCCATTAGAAACATCCAATGTAAACATTACTCCAGACTCTACAGAAAAGACTTGCTTTTGTATTACAACAGCCAAAGCTACTCCCTTTATACCTATTTTATTTTTAGAACGATAATAAATTGCACGTTCGTTGAAAAGGCTAGCATAACATTCCTTTACCTTCTCAACAAGCTCATCATCACCATGCACATTCAAATAAGTATCTTGCTGTCCTGCAAAGCTTGCATCTGGTAAATCTTCAGCTGTCGCAGAAGACCTCACTGCAACAAATTCTGCATTGCTTTCTTTGATTAGCTTATGATAATTTTCAAGTATTGTATCTACAAACTGCTTTGGAAAGCTTGCATCCATTATTAATTTTTTTATTTTTGAACTTGCTTCTTTTAGCTCTGTTTCATTTTCTACGTCTATACTTATAAGTGCACCCTCTATTTTATCCCTAATATTATTACTGTCCAAAAAATTATTAAAAGCAAAAGAAGTTGTCGAAAATCCTGGTGGAATAGGAACTTTAACATAGTTAAACATCTCTCCGAGATTTGCGGATTTTCCTCCAACGAAAGGAACATCATCTTTGACTATATCATTAAACCAAAGTATCAACTTTTCTTCTTTTTCCATAAATTTATGAGGCGGTTATAGAATTAATAAGCTTTTGAAGTTAAACGAAATATAAAAATCTAAAAATATAAATAGCTAAAACCTTTTCAGAGAATGCATAAAATGACTCATGTTTTCCGTTATATTTCCGCTCATTTTATCGTATTCTTTTATTGCTTCTTTCCCTTTTTCCGTTATTCTGTACTGCTTTCTTGCCTTTTCG
>CAZXLU010000018.1:0-18087 GCA_964641875.1 Candidatus Woesearchaeota archaeon
TGTAAGAGATCATAATAAGTGTAATCATTGATCTTACCTGTTTCTGTACATCACGGGACTCACACATACTCTATTAGGCTTCTTTTACTATTCCTTATCATGGTTGATTTTGATCTAATGGACATGATAGAGGCCCTCTCTGATTCCTCCTGCCCTATATGTCATATTATTACGAAGGAGGAGGAAAAAAGCTACTTTTCATTAATTTATGAGCAGGGAGCTGAAGTGTTGACCAAAATGGAGAATTCAGGCGGTCTGTGCTACTATCATACAAAAGGTATCATATCCTATGTGATGGATAACCCCAATCTTGGCGGGCCCCTTTCTCTTGTTGACATTGAAATTGACCTTTCTAGGAAGGCAAGGGACTGGATCAATCAATATATTCGCAATGGGAAATGGGTCAAATTTGATGAATGTCCCGTATGTGTTATTAGCGATAAGAAATACACGACCATAATGAGAAAAATCTCACTGTATCTAAAAGAGGGGACTATGGATCTGGTGAGATTTTCAGAATCTGTCTGTCTTAGACATATGATGGAAATAACACGAAGAATAGGGACTACTGCATCCAGGAATGTATTGTCTGTATTTTTGAAGAGGCTAGAAAGGAATGAGATGGATCTTCAATCCTACAAGAACTCACAACGATATGACGAAGGTCTAAAGTTCCGTGATAAGGACATATGGGTCACCATCATGTACCTATTTTCCGGCAACAGCTACTGATTTTTCAGGGAGAGGGAAAATCCTCTCCGTGGAATTTCGATCAAAAATGTAGAATTTTCCTTTTCTTGGTAGCAATGTAGTCTGCTGCCCTTCGGTAACATTAGAGCTATTATCCGCAAGCCTTACAATTTCCTTGGTTGTGCCTTCTATCTGAAAATGCTCTATCCTTCCTCTCCCAAGTTCCTGTATCACAGAAACCTTCGCCTTTATACCTCCCTTATCACCTACGGACACATCCTCAGGTCTAATGCCCAGCAGAACATCCATAAAGGTGGTACCTTCCGGCATGGTTATCTGGGAAACATCCAGAGGAAGAACTGTTTCTCCAATTTTCAAAACAGTGCTACCATTTTCTGAGGAGAGTTCTGCTTGTATAAGATTCATCTGAGGATCACCAAGAAAGCCTGCCACAAAACTGTTTCTAGGAGAATCATAGGCATTCATGGGAGAATCAAGTTGAACCAGGACACCATTGTTGATAAGTGCAACCTTGTCAGCGAGGGTCATTGCCTCCACTTGATCGTGTGTTACAAAAACAGTGGTAATACCGAAGCTTTTCTGAATTCTCTTTAACTCTCCTCTCATTGTTGTTCTAAGCTTAGCGTCCAGGTTTGACAGTGGTTCATCCATGAGAAACACTGAAGGCTCCCTGACTAGAGCTCTTCCAAGCGCAACTCTCTGCTTCTGCCCTCCGGATATCTGTCCCGGCTTCATATCAAGGAGCTCACTTATACCCAAGGTGCTTGCTATTTCCTCCACCTTTGCTATAATATCGGTTTGTGACATTTTTCTTTTTCGTAATGGAAATGCAAGATTTTGTGCAACCGTGAGGAAAGGATAAAGAGCATAACTCTGGAATACCATTGCCATGTCCCGGTCCTTCGGGGGAAAATCCGTAATCTCTTTTCCGTCAAGAAAGATCTTTCCGGAATCAACGGTTTCCAGACCGGCGATTGTCCTGAGAGTGGTGGTTTTTCCACAACCGCTCGGTCCCAACATAACAAAAAACTCCCCGTCATCAATATACATATTGATATCGAAGATACCCTTTCCCTTTCCGAAATCTCTTGTTAGATGTTCAAGTTTAAGATGTGCCATATTTTAAACCTCCATTCTCATTTGTAAGTAACAAGGCTGAACCCGCTAACTATATACTTCTGGAAGAAGAAGAACAGTATGAATATGGGAATTCCCATGAGAACAGAAAATGCAGCATAAACCCCATAGTTGACAGTAATGGTGTTCTGTGAAATTTCGTACATCCCTATGGCCATTGTATATAGTGACTTTGATGTGATAAACTGTCCAGCAAGTGCGTAATCAGTGTAAGGTCCCATGAAAGCAAGTACAACCGCAAGCAAAACAGCTGGTTTTGCCATAGGTGTAAGTACTCTGAACAGAGCTCCGGTTCGGGAGTATCCATCCATCATGGCTGCTTCCTCGTAATCCCTTGGTATGTTGTCCACATAGTTTTTGATCAGCCAGCTCGAAAAAATGACAGCACCAGCGGAATAAGGTATTATAAGACCAATGTAGGTGTCAAGGAGATGCAGGCTCGAGAACATAAAGTAGAATGGAATTACCATTACGGTGAAAGGAAACATGGATAGTATCAACAGCATGTAAAGAAGAGCCTTCTTTCCAGGAACCCTAAACCTTGAAAATGCTATCCCTGTGGTTATGGAAAGACCCACGCCGATAATAGTGGCACTCCCTGTTAGTATAAGGGTATTTTTAAGCCAAAGCCCAAATGGTTCCTTGAAAAGTATTCCATAATAATTTCCCAATGTGAAATAACTGTGTGTAGGTAGAAGGCTAGACAGTGTTGTTTCTGTAATATTGGCCAATGGGCTGAATGATGTTAGAAGAATGTAATATATGGGAAAAACAGAGTATATGGCAATTATGGATAGAATAATGTAAGTCACAACCCTTTTTATTACCCGGACCCTGCGGAAACGGTTGTTTAGCTTAGAGACATTTTCGTATTCAGTTCCAAACTTTCTTTTACTAACAGTTTCATCAACGTTTTGCATATTCTCACCTCAATACAGAACACTCATCATCCTAGAATAATGGTTCACAATTACCACCATTGCTAACAGGATAAGCACAGATATTATGGAATAAACAGCTGCTATTCCATAGGAGCCATAAGAGAAAGCTTCCGTGTATGAATAAGTTATGAGGATCTGGGTCGATATTCCAGGTCCACCGCCTGTAAGAAGGAAAGGTATGTAAAAATTACTCCATGCAAAAATAAAACCGAATATGGTGATAAATGCGATCTGACGGCTCAGGAGAGGTACCACAACACGGCGAATCCTTCCGAAGGTACCGTAACCATCCATCTCAGCGGCATCATACAATTCCTGCGGAATGCTTTGCAGTGCGGCTGTGTAGACAAAGGTATAATATGCAAGAGAAAGCCAAAGGTTCACAAGTATAATGGAGAGCATGGCAAGATCAGGCTTTCCGGTCCAGAATGGGGATATACCAAATAGTGTCTTTAGAATCTGATCCACAGCGCCATAATACTCCGAGAGAAGATTTTTCCATATAAGTATTGTAATAAATGCAGGGAATGCCCATGGAACCAAAATAAATGTTCTGAAAAGAGTCTTGCCCCTCAATCCCCTTTGAGACATAAGGATTGCAACGCCAAAGCCGGCAGCAGCCATCAGTATTATACTACCTGCAGCAAAAACCACGTTATTTTCAATTACACTTGCAAGGTTAAGGCTGTGAAAAACATGATAGTAGTTGCTCAATCCAACAATGGAATAATGGAAGAAGTGTGTGTAGCTGAAATTTGTGAAAGATGCATAAATGGTCCAACCTATTGGATAAAAGTCCAGGAATGCAAGAACAACAAAAACTGGTGTGAGATAGAGGAGTTTTGACCATTCAAACTTTTTCCTCTTTTTCAAAACCGGTTTGGTAGCTTCGGTTTCAGTCATAGGATATCAGTAATGGAAAACAAATGTCGGCATAAATCTTTCCATTCATGACTATGGATTATTAACGCTTGAACGAATACCAAAATTGATAAAATATCACAGGAAAAGAAAATTCCTGATTGTTTTGAGTGACACTAAAACGGCAACGGTCGAATGGCAAAAATTATTTGGAATCCTTTATTTAATTAGATCTCTTCTTTATTACTTGTCTTCTAAACTTATTTGACAGAAACAGTTAAAATTCCTCCTACAAATTTCCTTTAAACAAATTTTTAAATGGAATGTTTACTTTTCACTTATATGCGAAAATTGTTTATGGCCATTACGGTTCTTTCCATCGTTTTTATCATATGCACTTCTGCCGTCACAATTAACGATTCTAACAGGAATTTCAATTACTCCGCTGTTTCAAGCAATCCGAATTTTATAAGAGATCTTAATGCATCGTACCCATCATATCTCTTTCTTAACAACTTTGTCAATTCCACTATTTGGGTATACACTGGAATAGAAGATCCATATCTTCCTGTAAGCGGGTGCCCAGAAATATCCGACATATCCCTTGGATCGAATGTGAGCGATTTAAGACTTTTTTTGAACACTGGAAATGAAAGCATCTATTCGACGCTTCTAATGAACAACAGCATAATAATGAAGCAGGATCGTGCAACAGAATACTTGATATTTCCACCGAATTCCGATGATTTCCTTGTTTCGCAGATTTCCTATTCAGCATTTCAGGATGTACTCAATTTCTCGTCTAACATTTCATACAAAATATCGAATAACGAGATTTGCATTAACACACTACCGAGAATATACATCTTTACCACAGATTCCAAAATTTGCGTATCAAATTCTTCTTCACTTACATCTATTCACGTTGAATTCCAGAGTGGATATTCCAGCCTTGAAGGATCTATTGGTGGCAGTTTTTATGCTTCCCCATCGTCTCTTGTTACGACGAATAATATCAGTATCAGTAAATGGCTTGGATCATCTGTTGAGACGGAATTGCCCAGTGATCTTCAGTCAGAATACAACATGTCCCTACTTGTGGTCAAGGACGATCAGAACCCTTATAATGGTGAATTTGTGGCATCGCCATCCCCTCTTTATCTTTATGCTTGGGTGAGGGACGGAAGTTTCTCGGCAATTTCAATGCTTGAATCTGGGCACTACAGAAGTGCTCTAAAATATTTCAGGTGGATGATGACCGAGCAGGGGAAGGAATGCGTTAATGGAGCATGGGAAACCAGATTTAACTTCTGGACTGGGGCTCCAGACCTCTCATGGGTACACCCTGAGTTTGACAGCGTGGGTGAATATCAGATGGGCATATACTATTTGTATGAGTACACACATAACTTATCTTTGATATACCCTTTTCTGCACTCATTAAATGAATCCCTGAAGTGGGAAGAGGACAATATAACTCAAGTTGGTCTTCTTCCACAGGATTACAGTATCTGGGAGGACCAGTATGCCTACAATTTCTGGACACAGGCAGTTGATGATGTTGGAATGAATTACACGATACATTTGTATATGGATATGCATCTTAACACAGCAAATATTCAGAAGAATGAAAGTAAGCTTACACAAAACATTCTTAAATACTTCACCGTAAGAGACGGGACGATGTTTGCAGAATTTGACACTTCAGCCATTGGCGATCCAAATATGCCATTTGCGCCTTACGACATATATGACTCGTCGACTATTTTACCGATTGCACTTGGATTTATAAACCCTAATTCTTCATTGGCAAAGAGCGTTGTTTCACATACAATTAAAAACCTTACGATTAATGGCGGGCTCGCAAGATTCTATGGCGATACCTATCATTATACAGGTTCACCATCGGATAGCAGTGGACAAATGCCACCCTGGATCATTACTACAATGTTCGAAGCATACTATGATGAGATTACAGGAAACCATACTGGAGCCTTAGATGCACTGGACTGGGCGGCTAACCATTCTCAATCAGGTCTTTTACCGGAGGCTGTGGATCCAAATTTCGGAAATCCTCTTCCAACAACCTCACCTCTAACCTGGTCATCGGCAATGTTCGTGATTGTTTCCGTTCACTATGATAGGGAACAGAATAAATCAAATGCTGCCTATTATGTTGCTGGATATACCGTGGTAGCAATTGTTGCTTCAGTTTCCATCTATTTATATATCTATAACAGGAGGAAAAAGTCTACCTTAAAAGAATGAAATATGAAACAGGGCATCACCATACTGGTCATTCGGGGGTTTATAATATAACGTTCTTAGAATATCTGGAAATTAGATCATTTTGAAATCGCACTCTTTTCATAATTACATGACACATGGCAGGTCACTGCAAAATTAGGTTCTAAGTCAATGAAACCCTGCTCATAACAGATAAACATACCCAGATCTATTTTAACAGGAAAATTTTCAGTTGTTCAGTGCAAAATTCCACAGGATGATTAATATAATTTATCTTCTCCATCTGGAATGTTTATATTTATGCACAACAAGACATTTATAGCTGTTACGCACATATCAAATGAAATATCCTAGAAAAGGTTAAATATTGATATTGAAATCCCTTTTTATGAATAAGGATAAGAAGAGAATTCTTCTAGCCGTGTTAATTAGCAGCATTATGGTTATATCTGTTATGGGATTGCTAACTGCTCTTCCAAATTCTTCTGCAAGCAATGGTGCGGTTCCAAGTAACCTTAATGTTGTCAAGACATCCCCGCCTGCAGTGATCTCAGATTCTCAAGCACATACCCTATCATTATCACAAAGAGCACAACTGGCAAAGTCAGTTCTCAAAGAGGCTAGGGCTACCGGTATTAAAGCAAATGATTTATTTATTCCTAACTACATGTCATCATCGACCGATAGGAACGGGCACATAACGCTGGGTTATATATCATCGCCCGCTCCAATGGGAGTTGGGGATTACGGTCTAATGAATGTCTCCGGCGTCATTAAAACATATAACTGTACAACAAGCGACATAGCTTCGGTTGTTAATCTAAGCTCTCTTTCTGTCCTAACCAATGACGGTACTTTGCACGAAGTTTCAATGCAACTTAACGCTGTCTTAAACAACGTTGATCTGTTTGGTGTCTCCAACTACAGTTTCTGGACCCAGAATGTTATCGATTACAGTGCCAGAGACCATCTGATGTGTTTTGTTGATAATATATGGAACTTCTCTTCTCCAACAGCAAAACTAACAGGTAATGCAATAAATTACTCCAGCGCCATAGCAAATCATAAGGGATACAACGACCTTCAGGTTGGTGTACACATAGGCATAGGTCCGGAAGTTGTTGTGGCAACACCGTTCCTTCTTTATCTGTATCTAAACACATCACTTGTTCAGGGAAAGAGCACGGTATGGTTCAACTATTCCATACCTCAGGATAATCTCCATGGAACATATGATGAGGTCGAATTCAACTCCACTTATGGTCAGAAAGCTGGGTATTCTGCTCCGGCACCTCATTACTTTATCAGTGGAACTCAACTTACACCGACAGGATTCATTCCATATGATGCTGAAATGATGATCGGTGGTCCTGGTGGTGGAAGTACAGCTGATATAGCGAATATTTCTGGAACGATAAACCTGATGGAGATGAATTCCACTTCAGGGAAATTCCAGAACGTGAAGGCAGCATATGATGCTGGAAGTGAAACTGGTGAAACGTCTGTTGGTGTTGATGTTTCTGATAGCGGTTCTACTGCCATCCTTTCAAGCGGCCCATCGCTCATTTATGGGCTCTGGAACAATACTTATGACTGGACGAGCTACAGCGTTAGGACAAGCGACCTTAACTATGAGAGCATCCACATGACTGGTAATGTAAAAAACAATTTTGCCGGCGACCTTATGTATATGCAGACTCATGCCAGCCTTTACGGTAACACAAACAACATATCCGCCTTCTATGCTGCATATAACGCAACTGATCTTTTCCTGGGATTCCAAGAAAACATTACTGGAAATAGCCTGGTAGTGCTCATATCCAACCACTCAACTCCATATGGAGCTGAAAATTTGAGCACATATAGTCCTTGGGGCCTTTCAGGTATGAATACAACTTTCCCGGTAAATGACATATTCACCGGATATTTCTCCAGCAACGTTCTTGGTACCAATAAATTCTGTTCCATTACATCAAGCGTTGGTCGAACCATTACTACCGCTTCGGTCCCTTATTCAATCGTTACAAGTGCAGTAAATAATACAACAGAGATCGCTGTGCCTCTCAGCGCCATTATGGGTAGCAGCTATAACGGACATGTAGATGTGAATATTGCGGCATTTGTTGTTGGCGGCTCAGGTTATTATGTGGGAACAGGAATTCCATTCAGCCAGATTGGAGCTTACAATAAAGCTCCACCAGATATATTCCTTGTTAACAATACCATCGCGCTATACGCATTGCCGACCATGCCATTCCTGTTTGTTAACAACAACTATACTTTGATCTCATATGACATATGGGCATGGTCACCATCATCCAGCTTTGTTCTTCCAACATCAAGCTACTATACAGACTCTTTTCTGAACTATTACGCACCTTATTATGGTTTCCTCACTGGTGGAGATCCTGAAATAATGGCTAACATGCAATACAATGCAAGCTACGGCGTTTATACACCAATGTACATAACAAACAACAACGATCTAAAGATATTTTCTCTTAAAGGGAATGGAACCGGTTCGAACCCATATTTCCTTGAACCCGAAGGCACATTGAACCCTGTGTTTGGCCAGCTGAACGACTATGGATATCCTGTCTTTCAGGGACTCATTTTAGAGAATACAGATGCCAGTGTCGTTGTTTCCAATTATGACTTGAGTGTTCCGTACGTGGGTTATTATGCGGAGATAGTTAACTTCTTCATAACTAACTATGGACTGGATCTATTTGACGCAAATTCACCGGATGCAATGATCTATAATTCCTCAAACGTGGAAATCCAGAATGGTGTTTTTGATACTTGGTTTTCATGCTTGGATGGATTTTCTGACGTAGGGAGTCTTGTTTTATGGAATTCGACCAATGTATATGTATACAGCAATGAATTTCTTACCTTCGGCTCCTCTATGTTAGTCTACAACCCCCCATCTGTAAATGGAGCAATAACAATATTCCAAAACATATTCATTGGTATCAACGTGGTGGTATTTCAAAGCGAGAATTACAGTATATCGCAGCAGGAGCAGTTTGCATCAAGCTTTGATCTGGGTACATCGCAGATTGGTTTAAGCCTTTATAGCGGTGGCGACCTGATTTATATGAATGAGTTCGTGACACAGACTCCAGTAATCAGCTTGGATGAAAACTACTACACTGGAACATCTGCCGTATACCATGATAACTGGAACAATACTACGACAGGAAATGCATACTGGAACTACGATTATGTGACTCCATTCAACGAATCTGGACTTATCCAAACCGGTTATGACTATTTCCCTGATTCATTTGTCACTGGGACAAATCTCAGTTTCACCACAGGTCTGCCGTATAATTCGAAAGTGAGCGTTAGCGTAGATGGTTTATTGCTTAATGGTGTGAAGACTGTGGAATTTTACAGACTGTTTTCTCCTGGGCAGGATGTTCACTATTATGCGGAATACATGGTTGGTCCTGAAGTGACTGGGCAGGGATCTGTTATTATTACTAACGCACGGACAACCTCTGTAAATCTATCAAACGTTACGTTAAAAAATAACGTTACATTCATGGAAACCGGGTTACCTTCCAATACATCGTGGACAGTTTCAATAGATGGTAAATCCATGACAACAAAAAACACAAGCATGACTTTCTCGTTGCCGGATGGTAATTATTCATACAGCATTAACAGCACAAATCCCTTATATGTCGCTCACCCGGCATCAGGCTATGTTAATCTAACGGAAACTATGGAGGTTTCAACGACATTTAAGTACGTTGCATTCAATGTCACTTTTAAAGAAACTGGTCTCCCGTCAGGAGCAATTTGGTACGTTAATCTCTCTAATGGAGAGGATTCCGGAGCCATTACCTCATCGTCATACCAATTCCCACTGGCAAATGGCACATATACATATACAATAGCCACCATGGACAAGAGCTATGAACCGTCACCATATTCAAGTTCATTCACAGTGAACGGAACTCCGCTTTCTGAGCCCATCACCTTCTCACTGGTAACATATAAAGTAACATTCACCGAAACCGGCCTGCCATCAGGGGCAACATGGTATGTCAACCTATCAGGTGTTCTGAAATCAAGCACGGGAACAAATATTACGTTCACAGAACCAAATGGAACATACTCCTACTCGGCATATGCAGAGAATAAAACATACGCGCCAACGGTTCCATCTGGTTCGGTGACAGTGAAT
Organism: Candidatus Woesearchaeota archaeon; assembly: GCA_964641875.1. Taxonomy (GTDB): domain Archaea; phylum Nanobdellota; class Nanobdellia; order Parvarchaeales; family Parvarchaeaceae; genus Parvarchaeum. The sequence goes on from CAZXLU010000018.1 coordinate 10,096, forward strand.
GGTTCAGCCAAGACAGTATCTCTCACATATCAGTTGCTCAAGTTTACGCTGACACTGGATGAAAAGGGTTTGTCAAGTGGAGCAAAATGGTATGTTAATCTTACAAATGGAATGTCTCTCTCTACAACCGGGACATCCATATCTTTCAATCTAACTAACGGAACCTACAGTTACACTGCTACATCATCCGGCTACGTTAACAAGACTGGAAGTGTAACCATTTCCGGCTCCTCTGTTGTTTTGACCTTGTCATTCACAGCTGTTCCACCACCGGTTAAGGTTGTACACAAACCACTGTCCTACCTTGTCTACGTATTAATAGTTGTTATAATAGCTACTGTTGTCGTGGCAGGTCTTTTACTGGTGAGGATTAGAAAGCAATAAATTTAATATATTTTAAATTATTTTTTTCATATATTTTATTATCACTTTTGCTATTATACCTGAAGTGTCTATAGCTCAATTTTTCCTTCTTGTTTTAAAGAATTTTCAAGTCTGAGAACTGCAAATCATGTTCTTATTACACACACTTATTCAACACGGTGCTTTGCAATTATCATGGAAGCATGAACAAAAAGATAATCTTCATGCTTCTTAAAAGCATTTATTTTCGTCTAAAATACCTCTTGATGCTTGTTCTTGAAGAGAACAGAGATGGTAGCACTAGTATTGAATTACGTGTTCCCTGGAGGAAAGTTACTGATACGCTTTATCTATCAAGTTCAACAAACTGTTTTAGTGAAGGAAATCTATCATTTAAGAGGGAGCTGAATTACGGGATCATAAGGATCAATGAGATTCCCGGGAAATTCTACTACAGAATAATGAGGAACCAATATGAATTCATAGATCACAGAGGAATGAGAAGAAAAAGAAAAAATTCAATTTACATACCATTACGCAGATCAATGCATTCCAACCAAGGAAGAACATTTTCTTATTCTTCTGGGAACCTTAGCCTCCTAGTGTTCTTACATAAAAAAGGTCATGTACCCTCTGTTGAATTTTCTGAGAAAGTAACTCCTTTTGGAAAGATTGTCGTTTCCGGAGGTGCTGATATTGAATATACAGTTTTTGCAGTGAGTGGAAGAGGACAGTATTCGCTGAAGGCGGGAACCGAAAACGAAGTCTACAAGATCAGTTCGAATAACCATATGAATTTGGGTTCTGGCATAATATATCATATATTTCCTGACCGTTTTAACGTTTCTGCTGATCAAGAAAAAAAGTCGCATAATATTGCATCAGATCCAAGGAGCCCGATGGGAGGTAATCTCAAGGGAATATTGGAAAAACTGGATTACCTCAGGTCACTGAATATAAAATACCTTTATCTTAATCCTTTTTTCAAAAGTCACTCCTATCATAGGTATGACGTTGATGATTATTTCACCGTTGATCCATTGCTGGGAAGCAACAAGGATCTCAAAACTCTGATTGATACATTTCATGATGAGGGCATTGGTGTAATCCTGGATATGGTTTTCAATCACACATCTGTTTATTTTCCTCCCTTTGATGATATACTTATACACAAGGACAGGTCGAGGTTTTTGAAATGGTATATTTTCCATGCCCACAAATATGAAATTTTCTCACGGAGATACCAGCTGGACAGCAAGGGCACCAAACCACCATATGAGACGTTTATGGGGGTTGGAATGATGCCAAAGCTGAACCATGGTAATCCAGAGGTGGTTGATTTTGTAAAAAGTGTAGCTGTATTCTATGCGAAGAATTTCAATGTGGCCGGATTCAGGTACGATGTTGGAAACAATATCCCTAAAAGTACTATTGAAATTCTAAGAAAGGAGTTAGATACCATTAATGGAAATTTACTTCATATCGGTGAAGCATGGTGCCTCTCAGGTGAGCTGGTTGGCGAGGGGTACTATAACTCCCTCACCAACTACCATATCAGGAAGTGCATTATCAATTACGTAAAAGGTAAAATTGACTTATTTCAGTTCTACAGCAGATACCTTGAAGAGATTATCGCCTACTCAAACTATATCGATAACATGATGAATATACTGGACTCACATGATACTGTCAGGATTCTCACAACATTAAGGTATAATAAAAATCTGCTTAAGATCTCATTCGCGCTCCTCATGATACTGAACGGTCATCCGACAATATATTATGGAGATGAAGTTGGCCTGGGTGGGAATAGTGACCCAGACTGCAGGAGGCCGTTCCCATGGGAGAGAGTGGGTTCATCACTTAACGAATTCTTTCGTAATATTACTGCATTGAGGAGGGATTATGTGGAATTAAGAAACGGTATACTCATGGTTTCCAGGGTTCATGGGGTTGATATGTTTCACAAGGTAAATGGTGACAATACTGTTTCACTTTTAATTGGTGATGGTGTCTCCAGGGATTTCATTCTGTCGTCACTAAAAAATTTCAAAATTCTCATGGAAAACGACTCCTTAACCATTCTTCATACAGGCACTTCACACCTATTTGAATCCAATCTCCTTTTCACTCAATGGGAAAGGAAATGAGTTTTTTTCAATATTTATATCCAAGTCTGGATTATTTTCTTTCCTAAGAGTGTATCCATGAACTGTAACAGTAAACGCGGATAATCCTGTGTCATAGGTACCGTCCTCTTCCATTGACAGGAACCATTCACTTTTTCTGTATATGCATCTGAAATGATAAATTTTGTAAGATGGTTCTAAACGCCCATCATCCATGTAGATATAGCCTTCACATTTATTCCCAAGATATATGTGTAGAGTGATATTTCCATTCATCCCAGCGGGAATTATGGAACCTTCTCTTACAAATACAGGGATGACTCCCATGTTTATCGCCAGTGAAACATGATTCTCATGCAATGAATCATCCCAGAAATAGTACCATTTTCCTTCGGGGAGTTTTATTTCCATTGATGTATAATGTGGTTCAAAAACTGGAAAAACAAGAACAGATTCTCCAAGAATAAAACAACTATCCTCAGGGCCATCATATTCCGGATCTATGCACGAAACAGGCCTCATCATGGGCATTCCAGTTGTATGGGATTCATAAGCAAGGGTGTAATAAAAAGGCATGAGTTCGTAGCGGAGGTTCAGGTATTTTCTTATTATTTCTAAGTTCCTCTTACCGAAAGACCATGGCTCTCTGCTGTTTGTACCCTTGGAGGAATGAACCCTGAAAAATGGGGAAAAACTACCCAACTGAAACCATCTGACGAAAAGTTCATCATTGGGATTCCCAGCAAATCCTCCAATATCAACCCCTACATAGGGTACTCCAGACATACCAAGATTTAGCAGGGTCGAAAGGGACGATCTCATCTCTGCCCATGTGCTGTTGGTATCACCCGTCCAGACAAAGGCGAATCTCTGTATTCCGGCCCATCCTGAGCGAGTAAGTATGAATGGTCTTTCTCCTTTATTCCTGAGGTATTCATACGCCGCCTTTGCCATCCATAACCCGTAGAGATTGTGAACATTTGAATGAGATCCAGCATTCAACACTGCACATTCCGGTAGTGTATTATCCCCCCATGGGGAAAATGTTGCCGGTTCATTCATATCATGCCAGAATCCAGAAATACCTTTTTTAAGTAAGTATTCATATTTCTCTCCCCACCACTTCCGTGTCTCTGCCCTTGAAAAATCAGGGAAAGCAGACATACCAGCCCAGACTGGCGCATAAACAATGTTCCTGTCCGGATACTTGATGAAGTGATCGTTTGAGACACCATCGTTGAATATGTCAAAGGTAGGATCCATCTTGATTGCTGGATCAATAATTGTGACAAGTCTGACACCTTTCTTTGCCAGGGTTTCGGACAGCTTATCAAGACCGGCGAATCTTTTGTCATCCGTTGTGAAAACCCTGAACTCCCTCATGTAATCTATATCCATGTGAATAGCTGAAATTGGTAAATTTTCTCTATTGAAACCATTGAATATTTTCATTATTTCATCATCCGACATGTAACTGTACCGAGACTGGTGGAACCCAAGTGCCCATTGTGGAGGAATCATGGGCTTTCCTGTGATACTGGTGTATGACATCATGACATCCTTAAAATTACCGAATCCTATGAAGTACTGTAGGGAGCTTTCATTGAACTCAACGGAGATGCGATCTTTAACACTATATGATATGTCAAAGGTTGCACGGGATGGATTGTTGTAGAATATGAAATAACCATCCTCCCCTTTAATATCCACGTAGAATGGAATATTTAGATATAGGGGGTCATCACCTGGATTGTAGCAACCGTTAGCGTCATGGTTCCAGAGAACGGACTTGGTTCCTCTCAGGTTAAGTCCAAGTGCCTTTTCCCCGAGACCGTAAAACTTTGAGTCAGATCTAATTTTTGCCATGGTTAGGGTCTTTCCTCCCCAGAAAATCGGCGGATATTCTGATCTTACTTTCATGCCTCTGTATGCGTAGTCCATTTTACCATTGGGAGAAATTGATATCTTAATATTCCCACACCTGACGATTATATCGTTCTTTTCCTTCACCAGTTCAAAACTTTCACAGTGACATTCCACACGGTTTATGTTTGTATCTACTGATGGATCCCTCCATGTTACTTTTAACAGATGATCATCAATGAACTCAATGACAAGAGTTTCCCTCTCAAACATAATGGAAATTTTTTCTTTATCTTCGTGAAAATGTCTGATTATTCCAGGACTTGTCTTTTTTCCCTCATTTTTTTCTTGAAATGTTCTGTCATACGTGTCCCTTGTAAGACTGTAGATCAGCGAATCCGTGGCGATTTCTGCACCGAATATGTCATAGAAAAGCCTTGTTCTATCCATAGGTTCAGATGTTATCACAAATGGTGAATGTGTTCAATGCTAAAAAGTGATCTTTTGTATAAGTAAAGCACATATCGCCATTTGATACTCTTAAATGATTGTACTAACATGTTTTGAAAAAAAAATTAATAGTGTAATTGAATCTACAACAGATTCGTATGAATAGAAGATTAACCCTCTATGTTGTTGTTTTTGTTGCTTTTATTATGGTTTTTTCCATGGCAGTTGGTGCATTTCCGTCATCTTCGTATAATTTAAGGGAAAATATTCAGCCAGCAAACATAACATCTCCCATATCCAATACAACGATTACATTCACCGGAGATGTTGCCAAGGATTTCGCAGGACATCTGGTATATCATAATACAGTGACATCACCATGGGGGCCGGGGAATAATCTGTCCGATCTTTACGTTGCTTATAATGAAACATACATTTTCATAGGTATGAATGAAAGCGTTAGTGGTAACAATCTAATGGTATTTCTTTCCAATGATACTGGAAGTAATTATGGTCTATACAACCTTTCCAAGCTCAGTGTTGCAGATGGATATGGAGGCCCCCAGGGAATAAATTTTACATCCCCAGTGAATGCCTTATTTGATCTTTATTTTTCATCCCCGGATTCTCCATCCACTCCGTATCTCAACGTGGTCAGCTCAACACTATCACAGAGCAATTCATCGGCATCTTCATATTCGGTCAATTTCACATATAAATTTGATGGAACTTATAATTCCACAGAAATTGCAATACCATTTTCTGATCTTTATCCGCTTGGTTTTTACAGCAGTGCCAACCTTTCCCTTTCTGCTTTTGTAGTTGGAGACGGAGGTAAACCTGGAAACTGGGCTTGGGTTGGAACTGGGGCTCCATATAATCAGACTGGAAAATACAACTCCGGGAGCACCATATCAATGTTTACGGTTAATGATTCTTACGTATTTCCTTTACATAATATTACGTCCAAGAAAATAGTTACACCGAAGGTCACAGGCGTTCCGATAAATCTGGCAATTGTATTTAATGATCATCAGCCGATGTACAAGGTCTGTGGTTCTGATAATTATGTTCTTCCGTGGACTGAAGCACACGCCACAGCAGAATACATTGAACAGGCACTGATCCTACACATGTTTCCTGATGTAAATATAACATACGAACTTTCAGGGTCCCTGCTTGACCAGCTCGTTAATATATCAACGGATCCTAATTTCAATGATACATACATAGAGGGTGCATTTTTGCCATGGTCGGAGGTGTCGAACAATTCAGCCCTTTACGATAATCTGACCTACGATTATTTCAGCATACCAAATTACGTATTTGAACTTGGCGAACCAGCATCGAATTTATATGCAAAACTGCACAATATATGGGAAAGTGGCCAGAAACTCAATGAAACTCAGTTTGAGGACGTAAAAGTGCTCTGGTTCTTATACGACGTCTCAACACCTCTGGTTGAGGGTACACTTGGAGCAAAGTGGATCAACAGTGTTATGTGGTCACTGCACAACCAGACCTCATTCAATCAATCTGATCTTGTCTATATCTTAAATTACTCCAAATGGTTAACAGGCCAGGTAATCCCTGCTTTCAGATCCGACATAATGGGTAATTCGTCAGGCAGCAATAACGCCGAACTTTTCACATCTCCTTTCTATCATCCTCTCGTTCCATTGCTGCTGGCAACAAACATTTCCGGCCCACAGGGAACAATATACAAGAGTTCATATCTTTCCGATGTTCTTGCTCAGGTCAACATAAGTTTCGGCCAGTTTTATCACCTGTTTGGAGAGTATCCCAAGGCACTTTACTCGCCGGAGGCAGCTGTAAGCTATGGCACAATTCAGGTTGCCAATGAAACCGGCGCCGAATGGACCCAGTCTGCACAGGCCACCCTTGACAAAAGCGGTGTTGATGCCATGGCGTTCGGTGATTCAGGCTCAAATGTTACAACAATGGAGAATCTTTACACTCCATATGAAGCGGTTGGGGCCAATAATTCAACTGTCTATATGTTTTTCAGGGATGGCTACGTATCCGATCAATGGGGATTTGACTACGGAGATGAACCAACCTGGACAGCTGTGGACAACTTCATAAACTATCTCAAGGATATCTACAGTGCCATACCAATGGATCATCACAATAAAACAGTGGTTACTGTCCTTCTGGATGGCGAGAACTGGATGTTCATGTCACCGTTTGCCGAGGATGGCGTTCCATTCCTGATGGACCTTTATACGGCATTGGAGCAGAACTCCTCAATGATAAGAACTGTTACTCCTTCACAATACTTGCATTTTGCCCAAGAACATAACATTGGCATTCCAAAGCTCTATCATCTTGCCACTGCATCGTGGAACGCTGGTTCTGGAACATCCTTACCATACCAGAGCAATATTTATTTGACACAGTGGTCCGGCGATTCTGTGCAGGATTTCTACTGGCAGGCTCTGCAAAACGTGAGGTCTGAGGTTGTTTCTTATGAACGAACCAATAATCTTGTCCAAATTCAAAACTACACGGCATTTGAGCAGAACCTTACTGCCAATACGAAGGAGGGGGCACTAACAAGGGCTTGGCATGGAATATATGATGCTGAAGGATCAGATTGGTACTTCACAATGGCTCCTTGGACGATTGGAGGATCAAATACCATTCCATTTGATTACCTGTTCAAGGGGGATCTTTCTTACGCTCTCAAGCAGATTGGTCTCCCAATACCTGCTTATCTCAATGAATCTCCAGCATTACCTCTGATCCCATATAAGAACCTCAGTACTGCCGTTCCATTTACTCCGACTCTAAATGGTTATTCCCAATATACCGATCAAGAGCCTGGTGGTTTGGCTTTTTCAGTGAATAACCAAACATCATGGTCTTATGCGGCTGTCTACAAGTCAACTGGAGCAACGACTTACGGAATAACCAATGTCAGCATCGATATGGATGCCAGTGATCTGTTCGTTCAGGTGAACATTTCCGGGAATCCGTCTGTCTTCGTAACCAATCCCAATGCAACTATGGATCTATTCTTCTCACAACCAAATCAGGGATATTCCTCCAATATAAGCATGGACGTACAATCTGCTACATTCCAGACACCGTTATTCTCACAGGACATTGGATTCCCTGCTCTTTATATGGTATCCATAGCGCCTTCAACCTTCAGGAACGGTGC
>CAZXLU010000019.1:0-17957 GCA_964641875.1 Candidatus Woesearchaeota archaeon
TCACTGTTCTGCTTAATAGCGGGTTCAAAAATCTTATTTTTATAGTACTGTTCTTTCCGATCTAGCTCCGCTTTTAATTCTTGAATCTTTTTTAGTTCTTGAACTGGGTCCTTCTTCATATTTCTATAGTACATCCGTTTATGAGTATTGTTACAGAAGTGTATACCGCCTGACAACTTCTGCCATTCGTTCAAATCGAGATGTTTCCCGCAATACTGACATTGATCAATTTCTTTATTTGATGCCCATATTAAATCGATTTTATTCTTATCGGGGGGTATTGGGTCATCCAAATACCCTAATTCACGGTATTTACGCTCGGTTTCTTCGGCTTTCTTGCGGTCTACGACCACTAATCCGTTCTTATTTTCTTCCATGGTGACCTCCTGTGTCACTACGGGTGGTGACAAAATGGGGGGCTACCACTCCAAGTTTTCCTAGCAGCCCCCCACTTAGCCACTACCCCTAGGGGCACCCCTGTCACCATACCATCCCCATCAGGACTATATAAGGATCTAGTCCTTAAACTAGGATTCCCCAGTTTAAGGACCAGATGAATGGGTTTATAGCATGTCGTGTACTAGACCGCTCAGTCCGCCACCAGCTAGAGCTGTGCTGACCAGCTCGTAAGTAGGGTTATGCTGTAATGTTACCCCACCTACGCCCACTAAAATTGCTATTATTTCTAAGACCCAATGTGGTATCTTCACTGGCGCTACTGGTCCTGGGCTTGATCCTGTAACTGGTTGCGCTGGCGGAAACGATGAACTCATTGATTCACCTCCCTTTTAGTAGTAATACTATATGTAGTGCTTCTTGCCACGGATATATACATAATCGTTCTTCCTCTTCTTCGCTAAATTGTGCGCGTATAAATAACGTTTCCATTTTAAATAATCCGCTTTGCTTTTAAAATGTTTATGCTTACGCCTCATAGTAATTCCCCGCGCCATTCGTATATCATTAGTAATACGAACGCAAACACAGTGCCGTATATACCAGTCCAAATGTCGTTCAATAGCCACGCCATTAGCATTGAGAATGCTATGCCTAATCCTACGGCTATCCAAACATCTGTTTTTACTTCTTCAGATTGATTATTATTTTTGACGGCTGTTCTCGCAGTAAATGCTGAACTAAGCATAAACGGGAATATTTCGCTTTCATATAGCGTTACCAGTCCTACACCTAGAGCTGTATTCGTTAGCTTCATGGATGTATCACGAATAGGCTATCCACGCTTATAAGTTTACTACCCACGATTAACGCTATTAATAGGTATAGTAAGTTTTTAAAGAATTTTAATTCTTTCGTAATGATCTTTATTTCTTCCGAACACTTCGCTATATTACTTTGAAGTAATATATTGATGTCGTCCTGCTTCGTCATGAGTATGTTAATGTATATGTTACCGCAAGTGTTCCGCCATTACTAACTGTTAATCCAGTGAATACGTCATGTGATATCAAATAAGTATTCCCGCCCACTGTTATCTCGATACCCACTTCGCTATATGTGATATTTGATCCAGAACTATTAGTGATAGTACCAGTAATGGTTATAGTTCCGCTTGTTCCGCTACCACTTGGAGCACCAACAGTTGCTCCGACACTACCACTGCTTCCGCTAACAGGAGTCTGTAAAGCATAATCCGTTACAGCAGCCGCTGTAGTACCAGTTCCTGCCACTATGGTGGGACTAGTAGCTGCGCTATTAGCACTTATCGCGTTACCAGTGCCAGCGGTATCTTTTATAGTTTCGCCTGTATCCAATAGATTCGTGTTTATAAAACCAGCGAACTGATTAGTAGCTAAATCGTTGGGATTGTCATAAACACCTGTAATATTACCCTGTTCATCTTTAGCTTCTAGATGTAGCTTTAGTTTCACACCGCCGTGCCTACTTTCTTCTTTCTTATGTTCTTCGACCATTTCTTTGCCTCATAAATATTTTGTGTCCTCGCTAAATGAAGGACTGTTAAACTTGGGATTCCTATTGAATGTCGGACTAGCCCAAGCTAATCTACCCGCTATACTACCTACACCAGCAGTGATTTCAGGATAAACTACCTGTGACACTATTTCTTTAGTCGCTTCCAGCGCGCATCCCATCTCGCCGCTAGCTAATACGCTATTAGTTTCCGAAGATGATACTTTGAATCCAAATTTGGCTGACCTGGATCCGCCAAAAGGTTCTCTTAATGAATCTGCCACAATGAACCATGGCTGGCTTGAACTTATAGACGCATCGACGCTATTAGTTCCTGAATTAAGATTATCTACATACTCCCCATACACGCTCACAATCGATGTTGTGCTATTATCGCCAGCTGAAACTATGCTAGTAAAGCCTGAACCTGGCGTAAAAGAAATGCTATTTGATCCTTGATACACTCCCACTATGCCGCTAATAAAATCATCATTATAGTTCGTAGTTAAATTGACAGATGGTGATGATGATGTATTATAAGTGGAAGCGTTATTATCTACATCCAATGATGTGCCATTTATGCTATACGCTATAATAGCTAAATTCCACGTTACAGAACTATTAGTCGTCATATCAAGTATAATAGTATCACTAGTCAACTTATTCTTCGACTTAGCTTCCCATACGTATAATATTTGAAGATAACTATACTGCCTGGTTGAAGTTCCTATGAAACTAATGCTGGGATTACCTCTTAATGACCATGAAAGCTTGGCTTGGTCGCTAATGCTAACGCTCCAGTTAAATCCACCAGTAGCTCCTAAGTATGCGTAATACATCGCTGCTACATAAATCGCGCTATTATTATTATTATTTGTCAATAGTATGCTATTTGATGAACTACCAGTTCCGCTGTAAAGCGTTGAAGAACTGCCATTAATGTTCATACAAAACTCGGGTTGGATGGATATATAACGTTCCTATTCGGGAATTTTAAGTATTGTGGATTGCTCGGATATGTTGGATTAGTTGGGAATGATAGTGGGACAACATATGATATATCTAGTGCTGCGCCTATTTCACCCTGAACTTGCTGTGTTACGAATAATGCTGTTAGCGCAAAACCTACGCCTATTTTACCACTGCTTACTTCAGATGAGGTAGTTGTCGCTTTTAACTGAGTCGATATTTCGCCAGTGGTTTTATTTGATGCGATCTCGCTTGCTCTTAATTTTGCTGTTAATTCGCCAGTAGTGGTAGCACCAGTAGATACAGTTATAGCATCTGCTATTAATACCCAATAAGATGATGTAGTTAGCGAAAAGTTAACCGCTTGATTAGTTACGGCAGAAGTAGCGAATCCAGCTTCATCAGATTGTCCTGTATTAGTACCTTGCGTCACACCATCAATGAATACATATGCACTACCATTACTCCCATATTCTGCAGCTGTATTTCCCAATGCTCCTATTATCAAATCGCTTGAATTAGTAGTGCTAATGTTTACAGTTGGCGCTGTTCCTGTACCAGTCGCTGTAGCTGGCACACTGCTATTTGGATCGAAAGGACTGGTAGTATTTGCTCCGTTTACGCCAAATACCACAGCGCTGCCATAACCAGCTGTGTTTGTGATAGCTGATGAACTTACTGTTACGCTTATAGTTATAGTATCCGAACTTAATGCTGATGACGCTATAGCATAATATGCAAACTGAACAGTCGTACTCGTAGTACCGCTCGCATTTCCAGCAGTAGCTCTTTTTGTCCAGGTTAATCCTGCTGAATCGCTTATACTAACTGATATGCTAGTAGTGAAATTTGACGGTCCAGTCCCGTAAATAGTTACAGTTAAATATATAACATCGTCAGCGTCTGATGTGGTTAAAACGGGTGCGATGGTAAAATTAGTTGAACCGTTAGCATTACTGCCGTTACCTGTAGCAGTCGCTTTGCCATCTATTGATAACGTCATATGGATAACGCATTTACAGAAGCGCTCATAATATGAATCACACTATCGCTATTTACGTAATGAAGTTCGACTATAGCCCCTGATGGTAGTTTAAATTGATCAATAACCACTAATCCGTATGCGCAATTTACATTAAAACTCGATGAACCTATAGTTATTTTTACATATAGATTCGCGCCATATGGCGATGTACCAGCCGCAGTAGTAGTTGAAGTTCCTCCTGCTGATGCTTGTGTTACGAGACTATGATTAAGATTGATTTGAATGATACTATTAGATGATAATGTATATGATCCAACGATGGTATCTGCCGTACTTGATAGTATAGCGGTAGGAGGTAATGATATTGAATTCTGTATACTTAATGGTATATCAGTCGCTATACTGCCCACGCTGCTTATTTTTAGAGGATTATATGCTACTGGTGAACCGTAATCACTTCCTAATACTACTGGAGTATCCGCTGATGTCAATAATCTTTGATTCACCAGATCTAGTGGTGTTAGGAATCTTGTGTTGACTTGATCGTATGCTGTAAGTAATCTTTGATTTACGTTCGCGATATCCTGTTTCTGGCTAGTATTGAGATCTACTTCATTGACAAAGAATGCGTAGAATGTTGTGCTTACACTATACTGAAAGTTGATACTATCTCCGCTATTTACAAGTATAGTAAATATCTGTTCAGCGCCTGCTGTTAAAGGATTACCGTTATTTAAAACCTCGTTTATGGTAGTTGTGCCATTGGTTCTTACAGCAGTTAATACACCAGCCGATTTAGGTGTTACGTATACCTTGAAGGCACACGGCGGGTTTGTGGGAGTGATGCTAGCCATATCATAGTATGTTTGTGTTCGCTGTTACGGCTAAGTTCAAATCAGCCACTTTGGATAATGCTATAAATGGTGAACTTAATGCTGATATCTTCATACTCCCGCTCTGATTAACGGTTATATCTGGATTATCGCTCGAATTCAAAGGCCTGATATACACAGGTAATGTGGCACTACCTAACGCTTTGCTCTGATTTACTGTAATATCTGGATTATCACTAGCACCTAGATCCCTAATGTATACTGGCAATGTCGAGCTACCAAGCGCCTTACTCTGGTTAACCGTTATATCAGGGTTATCAGTAGATCCTAAAGTTCTTATGTATACGGGTAAAGTACTGCTACCTAACGCTTTGCTCTGATTAACGGTTATATCTGGATTGTCACTACTGGTTAAAGCCCTAATATAAACAGGTAAAGTGCTGCTACCCAAAGCTTTACTTTGATTAACTGTAATATCAGGATTATCGCTACCTATTAAAGATCTAATAGATCTAGGATCGATTAGTGAACCGCTGTAGATAGTTTGGGAACCTACAGTTAAAGTTGGCGTATGAGTAAGATCCAGCTCCGTTATGACAAGGGTAGTAAAAGTAGTAGTTACGGAGTACTGTAAGTTGATGCTATCACCACTGTTGATGTCGGCATAAAAGAAGTAACCTGTATTAGCTGCTAACACGCCGCCATTATTTAACGGTTCACTTACAGTGGTAGTGCCATTTGTTCTTTCAAGGGTTAAAACCCCTGATGCCTGCGCTACGACGTAAATCTTGAAGCTACACGGCGGATTAGTTGGAGTTATGCTCGCCATATTATCACCATATTATCACAATATTGAAGTGCCAGCAGTTACTAATATGTTCGTGTTAAAATATTTAGTTATGGTTCGTAGTGTTGCGTCCTTTGCTATAGGTTCTGGATTATCTACGCCAAAATCAGTAATCACTGGAGTAGCAGGCGGGTTTATAACTTCGACATTAGTTTGAGTAGGGTCCGCTGATACATTCGGTTCGTATTCTTCTGGCCAACTAACTATAACATCCAATGTGCCTGATAACACTGATACTCGCCTAACCGTGGCCTTTAGTATAACCTTGCCTGTACCTGCGGGGATATCAATCTCGGTTCTTTGACCATATTGATCGCGATACTGAAACGTGGCATCCGATGAGTAGTTATTGCTTAATGTAATATTCGCTTTCCTACTAGTTCCGAAATCATAGTAATCACCGTTAGCATTTGGTAAAGTATTCTCCCAATAAAGGCTTCCTTCGCTAATCATTTCATCGCATCCAATACTGGCGCCATCTTCATTCGTTTGATCATTTCTTCAGATACGAGTTCAGGGTCTATCTTTATATGACTAGCCCGCTTAGCTAATATCTCGTATAATTTCTTGCAGTCCTCTTCACCAATAGCTCCGATTTCTATCATAATACCTGGCTCATACTTTCTTCAAGCATCTTCGCATATCGTTCTTCAAGTATCACGCGTCCGCTACTGATAACGTGTAAAGTCTGATTACCGCTATTTGATCTAGCATATATTAAAGATAATATAACTTTGCGCAGCTTAATAGATGCTGGCGGAGTTAATCCGTTAGCCAGTGGATAGCTTTGCTCGCCTTCATTACCTATAAAAACTATATCTGTGTTACTAGCATCCGCTGATATAATAACTTCATCGAATGGCACATCAAATGTTCTTGATATTCTTGCGGCTGTAGTTCCTGCGATTATATCTATGTTTACTGGCGCATAAAAGCCTGGTTGTCCTGGATTAAGGGTCATTTTATCACCGCCAAAATCATTGCTATTATTAATATTATTACCAGTATAATGCCTATGCTCATAGGAAGTGAAATATTAATGCTATAGCTACCGCCAGTATAATGATAATTATAGTGATCTCGATAAGGGGCGTTACTATATCTTGCTGTTCAGTACCGCTTACGCAATCGTTCCATGTTGTGGGACTCCACCATGTGCAAGTCATATCTTCTTCATCACCACCAGCGCTATTACTATGACTATGCCAACTATTATAGCTACCGCTATTAATGGTGCGTAATCAAATGGTGGAGGTGGAGGACCAGCGCCAGGGGTGGTCTGTTCTAACTGACACACACTATCAACGCAAATGTATCCGCTTGGGCAATTGGAATTACTAGTGCACTGCTGACATGTTGTGGTGCTATTAGCTCCAAAAGCTTGCGCTTGCCCGCCGCAAAGCAGAAACTCAGCTTCTATATCGCCAGTTATGACACCACATCCGCTTTGAAGATTATTCCAAAGAAATGTATATGAGTTTCCTTTAAACACTATATTGGCAGTAAGCGTGACTGGACCGCAGCAGTAATAAATAGGTATTTGAAAGAATCCCGCTGAATTCGCTACAGATGTGCCGTTCCATTTATTTTGTTCCCAATTCTCGCCAGTCGGACAGTTACATCCAAATGCGACCGTGCAAGCGCCTTGAACGCCGCTCCAATAGACTACCGCTCCTGCCGCTAGTTGATTCTGACCCTTACTATCTGTGTAATATAGCGTTCCGTCAAAATATTGAGGATTAGGAGTTCCCGCCATATTACTTGCCTTCCGCTATGCTTATGGACATGATTATCAAAAATATCAAAAACAGTATTATGATTACAGCTGCAATCCACAATAGCGGTTTATTACCTGATAATTCTTCGAACATTCTTCACCTCTATATATTCTTGATTACGTATATGCTTAACGCTACGATTCCCAGTATTACTAACAGTATTATTGCCAACTCCCATGCGCTCATACTTCACTTCCTAAATGCAGCGTATGCTATTATTGCCGCTATTATCACTATAGCTATGACTATAGGAACCCAGTTGGATTCAATGATGTTCACTATGCTTCCGCCGCCACCGCTTCCTGGACCTCCACCACTATTGGTTCCGCCACCGCTTCCAGATCCGCTGCCATCTAAGCTTTCAGGAACCCAATACACTGGATCTAGATTTAATGGATTATATTGATATAAGCAGTATAGGGTCTCATTCTTACCGTTTTTATTAATCGTAAAAGTTTGCCATGGTAGACTACTTAATTCCGCTGGGGGAGGTGTATTAGTAATAGCAGTCCTTAAGCTCATGCTACAGCCATATGTAACGCTGGTTTTTGGGTTATAAGTAGTTGATGTGGATGGCATTCCTGGCCATGCGCCTAAACCTACCTGTTGAGGTATCCATTCTTGTGGCGTGTTACAAGCTCTTAAGTTATTACCCCATAACGCTATAGTAGCAGTATTATAATTGGCAAATATTTGATACATTTTATTAAATAGCTGCTTCCTTTGAGTCGTGCTTAAAGATGGATACTGCTTCACCAGTTGCTGTATATTTATTGGCGTAGCTGTGCTAGGATCTACATATGGTCCGATATAAGTGGGTGGATTTGATATCTGCCCAGTAAGATATTCGTATAGCACGACATCGTTACTAACCATTGCTGCAATTTTATACTTCTCCATCCATATCGGGTCTAATTGTGATATTTCTGCCTGCCCTTGGTAGATTGGCGCCCCCATCTGTATATACTGAACTTCCTGCGGTGACGGCATCTGTCCTTTACTAGCTATACTCAGCATTTTACACATTATTTGATCAAATTCAAACGCGCTAACTAATGCTGGTGTAAATGCGCCACAATAGCCAGGACATTGTGAATTTGTCGCATCCTGGCACGGGCATTGGAATGTACCCGCTTGTATGGGTATTAATCCTTCACTATTCGCTGTGGTATCGGGCTTGCCAGTCCAACATGAGTATGGATTATTATAAGTCCCTGTAACGTATAATAAAGCTGTAACATTAGCGCTATGTATTACGGCCTGAAACGCTGCTGTCCCGCTATATGTTTTACCCTTATAAGTATAAGTCCAATTGAAACTACCTAAAATAGTCTTGCCATTCAAAACCGAAGTATAAGCATAATCCGTTACTAATTTATTATTACTAATAGTGGCATACTGTAGATTGCCGCTTCCTATAATGTAACCACATTTATAACCATTTGCGCTCCATCCAGGAGGAACATCTATCTCAGTAGATGAATTATACTGTAAATTAACTACCAGGTTGCTCATATTACCACCACCAATACCGCTATAATTATAGCTATGACCACCGCTATTATCATAATTTCAGCGCTGCCAAAATAGTTTCTTAATGTATCACATGTAGGACAGTTAACTGGCCCACATGTGCTTACGTCCCCCGCTAAAAGTGTGCTAACCGTGCCGCAAATTGGGGGATGTATAACACTATTTTGCCCACATGCTGAACACGTCATGATAGTAGTAGGTAGAATCCCAGCACTATTAATAGTATACCCGATACTATATATAGCAGTTCTCCCCAACCCATCCACTGGCCAGCTGCGCCCTGTTGGCCTATATTCTGGCAATTAAATATACAGTCTTGCGGCTGAGTGCCAAACGGAATGCTAAAAGGAGTGCCAGCAGTATCTACTTCGTAGCTGACAAACCCATCTACCGCTAGATATGAACCGATGCCAATAAGTGCCACACCAGCTGCTTTACGACCTGCGCTCATTTTAATCCCACCTCATTTTGAACGCGACACTAGATAGTAATCCAAAAGCTGTGTGTCGTTTAGGTTCTGGATGTTCTTCGGGTTTAGCTGTTTCTATTTTTTGCGGAGCTTCCGCTACATGTTCGGTCGCTGGGGCAGCGCTAGTAACCACCACACCTGAAACTAGTGTAGTTTCAGGTGGTGGAGCTGGGGGCTCGAGGCTTACTTCTGGTAACGACATAGTTATACATCCTCATAGCCCCACGCTAAATTGGCTCCAAATAATACCACATGAAATCCACTGTATCGGCCTGCGACTGTAAAAAGTCAAATACGCTGCTATCGTTGATGGCAAACTGTGTTCTAGGCCAAAGAATCAAACTTGCGCCAACGCCCGATGGTGAGTTCGTAGGTAGCGATGCGTTCTGGTTGAAATTGGCCCTAGATAGTAGTGCGTTCCCTGTGAGATTACTTTCGATAACCTGGTTATTAGTTTGAATGTTCAGCTCTTCAATATCTGTAACGTTACTAAAACCTTTCATAAAGACTTCAGCGATTAGCTTACCTTTCGGTATTGCCTGTTGCTGTAGTGGGTTGCTACCGCTATCTAGTGATAGTGTCTGGTAACTATATCTTGAAACATACCCCTGAGCGTTACCAAAGTGCACAAAGATGTGGTTTCTAATAGTAGCGCCTGTAACACCGCTTAGGCCATACGAGCCGTATGGTGAGTAGTAAACAGTTAGCTGCCACGGACCATACGATGCTGGAAGTCGTAATCCAGGTATCAGGATGTTCCAAGTTGCTCCGCTAGATGTAAATCCAGATGGGTAAGTTGCGGTTCCGCTGGATGCTAGAGGTGGTGCTGAGCTGTATTTGCTGAATCTAAGATAGTTCAGATCGAGCATCTCACCTAGTATAAGAGCTCGTGGTGTTCCGTTACCGTCCGCCAGCATTATGTGATCTATAACGTTCAGGAAGTCGCCCTGGCCAGATGTTGAGCCACTTAGTGATTGAATCTCGAGGTTAAATTCGAGCATGGTAATATCCTGACTATTTGGTAACATTAATGTTTGGTCAGGTGTTAGTTTTGTGCCCGCTATAATAGTTCTTACACCTAGATCATAGCTGGATGTTACCAGCCCCGTGGGCGGTACTGTAGATGGTGCTAGAGGGTTCTGCGATTGTGTTGTCTGCCCAGATGATGTAGATGTCGTAGATGTAGCTGGAGTATATGACACCGAAGGAACCGACCCACCTAGCCCGCCAACTGGTAGCGTAATCGGCGTAGTAGGCGGATTAAAACCGAGGGGCCCTCCACCGCTAAAGCCAGTAATTGATCCAGTCGTTCTTCGTGGTTTCACAAAAAATCCCATCTTCCTAACCTCCGCTCGAGCTGCTTCCTGTATTAGCTGTGGCATTTACAGTAACTAGATCGCTAAATAGCATTGCTAAAATCACACCGATAAATACAGCTAGTATCATCAATCCGAAGGCTTTTAAGCCCACTTCATCCATGACACTGCCTCTGTTTCTTTCGTTCGTCCCGTGTCTCTACACATATTCTCGCACATACTTCTACCCGTTCGGGCCCTAGTAGGACCCCCATACTAACATACCTGCCGAACTATATAAATGTTTCCCATGACTAAAATTTCATATAGTGAAAGTCCTATATATACGACGAAACTTCCCTTCGCATTCGCGCATACATTTACTGCAAATATACGTTCTTTCGAACTTAGTATGAAATATCTCAAAATGACCGCAACTACGGCACTTTCTTATTTTGTGTATATAAATCCGCGACGTATCGCCAGATTTCATCTATCTTTTTGCCCATGGCTTTCAATTCTTCAATGTTCTTCTTGGGATCTTCGCCCATAGCGCCCTGCATAACGCCTAACACGCTTTGAAATACCATCAATAATCGCTGATTATTGGCATTTAGGGTATTAAGAGCTACTTTGATCGTATCCAATTCAGTTTTTAAATCTTCATCCATTTTTACCACCTCCGACTATTTTATCATGTAATTCTTTGATATATTTTGAGTTCAGCTTATATTCTTCAAGGCTTCTCGCTGGGTCAGGGAACAGCTTCTGAAGTAACATCATTGAGTTATTAATAAACACGTTCAGATTATTAATTTCATCGTATAATGAAACTATAGCTTTCTTTATCTCGGTATATTCCCTATTAATTTCTTCAAACTGCTTATTATCCATCATTTTACTCCATAAATAATCGACTTTCTTTCCGTATTATGCCTATCTTTCTATTAATCACAACTTTTATATTTTTTATCCAGCACGTGTTATACCTAGCCGCTGCAGCTCTAAATGTAAAATCATATTCTTCGCCCGTGGTAATATCTTCGTTGAAACCTCCTAACTTATTGAAACCATCACGTGTAATTCCGTAAAAACCGATGGGGAATGCAGCCATCTTAAAATGATTCCTCGAATTGATCATGTTTATACATTTATCTGTAAATTCATCTTTAACATTACACACATGAGTATATGCTACCCATTGGTCGTACTTCTCGCTTAAATTTATATCTTTTATACTACCTATAAGTCTGACATCGGCATCTATAAAAAACACTATATCATTCTTTGCCAATTTAAATCCTTCGTTTTTTGCTTGAGCTATAGTTTTGCATTCCCGAGTGTATATAATAATATCTGAAACGTAATCTTTAATACTATCCTTGAGGTCCTGGGCCAAAGGTATATCCGATTCCCTGGCGGGTATAACGACACTAATTTCTTTCATTTATCAGCACCGCCCATTTGTCTTCTGTATTTTTGGGCACAGGATTCTTATTTCTAGTAATTTTATTCTTTAACATCATCTTTATCTCATCTAGAAATAGCCAGCTGAAAAAGATCCAAAACATTAAATCTATAGCTAACCAGATGTTTATTTCGATCCAAATCCAGGTTAAATCACTCATTTAATCGCATCCTTAATCTATCAACTATAGCTTCCAGCTTTTTTAACCTATCATTCATATTATCTATCTCGCTATTCACTACATCCAGTTGCCTAAAATGCTGTTCTAGTACATCCCAAGCTTCGTCATCGCTCATATTACTTTACCCATTTATATTCTTTTACTGGTTTTAAAACTTGAAGTGAGCCATCTGGTCGCTCGTAAATACATTTATAACTTCTATATGGTATTTGACCGATATGTTCTTCAATATAGGGTGTATAAGCTTTCCAGTTTTGAATGTCATATTCATCCACAAAGAACCAGAATTTGTGGATGCTGTTCGTGTAGATACTTTTATTCAATAGTTGCGGTCGTTGAGTGCCTGCTATGAGAGTTATATTATTATGCCTGCCCTTTCTGTATAAGCTCAGTAAACCATCCCCGATCTTTCGCGCATCACAAAAATCTGTAACTTCGTCAAAATATATAGCTGTATTACCGCTGGTATTCAATAATGAAAAGCTGTATTCTTCCATCATCGCGAAACCTCTTTCACCTACGGGGAATTTGATGCTTCTTTTAAATTCCTGATTACTATTGATAAGCTTTATACTATCATCAATAGAAACTTCTGGCCAAATGTTTGAATCAAATTCCCGTTCTTCCGTATCTATAATAATATGTCTACCGTAAACAGGTAATATTGCGTTCTTAATAAAATAGGTTTTACCAGCACCTGGTTTACCTAAAACTATAATATGTTCGCCATATTTGAAAGTCGTCATCAGGCACCCACCTTACCCTTGGGTAATCTTAGATCATCTTCGATGGTACTAGTTGGCGCTGGCGCTGGTGCTGGTGCTGCTTGTGCTACTATTTGTGGACCTGGAGCAGGTGCTGCCGCCATAGGTTTTACTTCCTTCTTTGCTTCTTCCTGTTTTTGTTGCTTCTTGAACTTCGCATATCCAGCGAACTTCATTCCCAGGCTACTTGCGATGAAAAGTAGACTAATAATTAATGGCCAATATTTAGGATCTGTTATATAATTCTTGATCAACCATGTCAATAATCGTTCGTAAGCATCTTCTTCGGGTTTAGTTAACTTCCAGCCAGGCCATCCGCTTGCGTCAGCGACACCATCAAATATAGTTATGGGAACATTCCTAACTACTTCGAATGGGAATCCTTCCCACGACTTCTTAGGTTCTTCTTCGACTGATAGTTCGGGCGCTATAAAATCGCTTTTAGGTGGCGGGGGTGGTGGTAAGAATTCAGCTTTATCTACTTTCAATACCCGATCTGGGGCTGGTTCGGCTTTAGGAACATTTACGACAGGTTCTGGCGGTTTAACTTTGGGTGCTGAATCATCATCATCATTAGTGATAAATATCCTGCCCTTACTATCTACATGTTTCTTCATACCAGGTTAATCTCCCCCGACTTCTTATTAAAAAGTATGCTGTCGATCTTAATGTAAGTATCCACCGAGCAATTAGCGCAGTGCATTCGGTATCCTTTAAAGCCAGGATTACAGTAATAAGCTTTGCCACAAACCACACACCGTATCTTAATAGGTGGGGGACTCGTCCCTTCATTGACTATTTCAACATATGCGCCCATCGACTATATATCTGGCCGTATGTATATAAACCTAGTTACCACGGTCCCACGCAGTTATATCATAATATAAAGCATTATAACCCTGGTAAAGTAGTTTATATAGTGCTGTAATCAATATATTATGAGGTGTAAAATGGGCGAATTTGATCAAAAGATTACATTAAGTGTCGGCATGGCGAACAATTTAGCGAATAATCTTAGAATGGTACTAGCGGCGACTGAACTGGCGCGGACAATAAATTCTTACGTGCTGAAAGATAAAGTAGAAGAAATATATCACAATAGTGTCGAATTAGTTAAAATGTTAAAGGACATCAAGGAAACCACAGTGCCATGATCGAGTTTAAAGTTGGCGAACACGAAGCTAGGCTTGCGCGCATAGATGAAAGAATAAAAGAGATCGAGCCAAAAATAGAAGCGCTGAATAATAAGTTCGATAAGGATATTCAAGCAGTTTACAGGGGACTTAAAGACATCGAACTAAAGATAGAGATGCTAAATAATAAGTTCGAGAAAGATATTCAAGCAGTTTACAGGGAATTAAAAAGCGAAATATATAATAAAAAGTAGCGACGTTGTGTATCAAACTACTGCGAAACCATTTCCCCCGCTCCCTGACATGCTATAGCATGGGGGTTCAAGGATTTTTAAGGTATATATAGGGGTGGGGGCATAGTGGTGGGTGAGGGACTGGGGTAACATAATAAGTGAATTAGATTATTAGTTAGGAAGTCATAAGCATATACAAGCCCACTTGAATTATTAGTTGGGATGGCCTAGGGAGATACGTACCCAGTCTCAAGTATTACCTCTTCTAAACTCTTTCCTGGCGCTTCTATGGTGGGTGGGTACGTATATTCCTAGGGCATCCCAACTAATAATTCAAATGGATGGTGTGAGCAAATGTTAAGCAGAAAAGAAACGTATGAAGAGGTCTTAGACATAGGCGAACAAATAGGTGGATGGTGGGGTAAACAGGTGTATAAAGAGCTAAATCACGCAGCTATTAGCTATACTTTACAGCGCAATTTAAACGAATACCCGTTTTTGAAGCCGTTAGGCAGAGTATTGAACCACTTATTGATATACTCACCGCCAGGTTTTTTAAAGAGCACATTGATTAATAGTTGGCGAAGTTTAATAGGCAATCTAGGCATACCTATATCAACCACAACCACAGAAGCGTTAAGAGGTACTGTCAATTTACAAAATATTGGCAAAGGCACAGTTGTAGGTAGCTTTGTACCACCTGTGCCTTGTCAAACTAGCGCAATATTTGTTGATGAGTGGAACACGATTGCCCATTCTAGGGATAGAAGTTTACATCCACTTATACTACAACTATTAGAACTAGAAGAAGTGTCAGTATTTATATCAAAACTCGAATACTTGACTTCGCAGCAAAGAATGAATATAGAAGGGGAGTATAAAGATCACAATCTGATTTTTGATACAGCACAAAGTTTTAGATACAAGCCAGATTCACTATGGATTATAGCCACATACGATTTAACACCATTAACTGATGAAGCTTTCCTACAACGTGTTAATACTGTATTACCAGAACGTGAATTTGACGACACTTGGAATACAAAAATAGCATCTATAGAACATCCACCTGTAGTATCAGAAGATTTGAAAGATTCATTAAGATATTACATTAAAAAGAGCGTTCCTAATATAAACGAAACAGATTATAATAAATATAAACAGATGGCTTTAGAATTATTCCCTAAAATATTTAATACACCGCAAGGATGGAATCCAAGACTTACACGGGACGTGAACTCTTTCATAGCGACACAATTAGCCTGGGAACTAGATTTAAATGAAGAAATTATAACTAATTTTATAACTACTAGGTCAAGTGTTCTTAAATCAGTTGATCTTAAAAAGAACGCTTTAATAGAAAGCGGACGGAATCCGAGCAGTTGGGAAGGATATAATAAAAAGTTTGCTATTACATTTAAAGACCGTGAATTCACAATTAAAGAAGCAGCGCAAGCCGTTTCAGGTAGTTATTTTTACATAGCGGGAGTGTTATCACAACAGCCTGAAGTTTATAAGCGGGTAAATCCAGGGAGGAAGCCAGTTAAATATGTTATACAACAAAATGCGGTTAACCAAGCGCACGAATAATTGGCGGTGACTATACTATGATAGTGTGTTCAATCTGTAATCATAATAAAAATAAGCATTATTTTTACTACAGTGAACGATGGAACCTTGTGTCTATGAGATGTATCGAATGTAAAACCGTTGATACATTGAATGGAGTAGATAGTTTTTTTAGTTGGATGGTTAACCAGTTATATCATAATGACGAAAGCTATCAATTGAAACTTAATCAAATATTATCATCAGATAGTAAATACACTACTAGCCGATCGTTTCTTTTAGACGACGCGCCCGATGAGTTTTGGCCGTTATTCAAAGGGCAGTGGAAGTTTTTACCACCGATTAAAAACGAGCGACGTAATAATATTGTGAGGAAGCTAGAATGAATCGCACGACTAAGCGCAAGCTAATGTACTCAATCCTGTACCATTATATAAACCTTTTTCGTATATACGAGCAGCCTGTTTCGTATATAGGAACCCAAAGAGCTTAAAGAAGAGCACGAACATGGAGCAAGAAAGCGAAACTACTTACATCAAAGTATTTCCAAAACACATTCCAGATATATTATATGTCAGTGTTACAGCCAAAGGAAGTAAGAACATGGAGCCAAAAATCGAAGCAAAAGCGAGCGAGACACCGCCGACCGAAGAAATAATAAAGAAAGCTATAGATGATTACATCCAAAGCAAAAAAGGTAATCGGAGGCGTAACACTATTAAATACGCAGTGTATACATCAATAGCTTTGAGTTTATTTGGGCTATATACATTCTTTGTGTGGGCGATGACAGCAGCATCTTGTCCTACATTTAGGCCGTAAACTATGCCACTATTAAAATACGCCAAAGCTGAGGGTCTATTTAGCATATCGAAATCGCTATATACTTATATCATATATTTTAGGGATAACGCGAAGAAGACCGATAAAAGCCATTACATCGGACGTGCTGAAGAAGCTATTAACGCGTATCTCGAACCTAGAACACATGGTAATGTTGAAACTATAGCGATATCGAAACTTAAACACATCGATTACGAATTGAATAAGTATCAAGCAGCGGTACGTTTATCATCAGCCACAATAATACCCACAGAACTAGCAGAGCAAGGATATAAGCCTGGGCAAAGAGCGGATAAAGAATACTTATATAACTCAAAAAATAACACAATAGGTGAAATATGATAATACCCGATAACTACGCATCAACGCTATATCATTATTTCGATCAAAAATATAGCACATATCACTATTTTAAAATGCTGGATGGCAAGCCAGTAGTTGGCACGGTGGATAGTATTTGGGATTTGATAAAAGTACTAAAAAGATTTGATGAATACGATCACTATCTCAGCTGCTACAGTTTCTCGGAAACCGAGCCTAAAAGCACCTATATCAATGGCAAGAAGGTCGTACGCGAAAGCGCTCAAATAAATAAAATATTTTTTGATATAGACCCAGAAGCGGGTGAGGAAGATAACTTGGACCGCATAGAAGAACTTCGCGCTATACCGATACCGAAGCGTATGTTTGCCACAGGAAGAGGCATACAGATGTTTATAGATCTGGATAGGAACATCACTTTAGCGGAAGCACTTTACTATCAAAAAGCGCTGGATAAAGTGTTTCATATCAGGTCAGACACGCACGTGCCAATCGATCCTATGCGTGTATTCAGGCTACCGTACACGAAGAACAGTAAAAATGGCAGGTGGTGTATACCGATAAGCGACAAATTAGAAGCGGATGATATAAGAACATATCAAAAATATTCCAGTATATATCACGCATACTTTGTCCAGCGAACACCGGTAAGCGTTGAAACCTTGAATACGTTTATACCTCCAGGCACGATGGAAGTAAAAGAGCCAAAAATAGCGACAAAGATTACATTGAACGAAGCTGATAAGAAGAAGATCATGAAGTTATGGAAGAAAGTTGGGGGTCATTAATACCTAGCACACCTAAAAC